>NZ_JBSFHA010000041.1:0-90396 GCF_053596855.1 Streptomyces sp. NPDC001617 | reverse complement strand
CAAGACCACCCGCGCAATCCGCGATCAGCCCGAACGAACCCTCCCGCTCCTGGGCATCACCAACCCGGACGCTCAGGGAACTTGATCAAGCCCTGGTGGGGCGTGGATTCCCGGCATTGAAGTGGCAAGGCCGTGTGGTTCAAGTGTCGTAGTGGCGGGCCGGGTGCAGAGAATTCCGGCACGTTCGAACGGGTCGTCGAGCACAGTCTTCGGATGGACTGAAAACGGGAATTCCTCCAGTGTTCGAGGCTAACCTGGAACCGCGGCCGCAGAAGGTGGAGCGGTGGCCGCGAGAGGTGGGGGAGATGTTCGGGTGGACAACCTTCGACGTGACTTCGCTGCTTCCCGTCGACTGGGACACGCGTATCGCGGAGATCGTCCGAACGCGTCAGATCGACAGAGTCATTGCGCCTCCCCACTCCACGTCTCGGGAAGGGAGTGGACCCGCGGAGCTGTGCACCAGTACGGTGCGCGGGGCAGAGGTCTGGGGCGCGTTGCCCTGGGTCGTCGACCTCTATCGCGGCCGGTTCAGGGAGCTGGGAGAGCGCTTTGCACGGCGTCCGGTGCTCGCGGCGGCGGACCGTCGTTACGCCGTGGTGCTCAACGTCCAGCAGCTTGGTGGCGACAGGAGCGAATGTCATGTCGACACGAATCCGATCGCGGGGCTGCTCTACGCGACCAGCCATCAGCCCGGTGCCGGCGGTGAACTGGTCATAGCGAATGACATCCAGGCGCGGGGTGTGGCCGAAGTGGATCGCGACTGCTCGGTGATCTACCCGCAAAAAGGGCATCTCGTGTTCTTCGACGGCCGGGCATATCCGCATTATGTGCGTGCCGTGACGGGGGGTGCCACGCGTGTCGTCGTGGCAATGAACTACTACACCGAGGATTGTCCGGAGAGCGAGCGGCCGGGCGATCTGGACGATTATCTCTACGGCACGCCTGTCGTTGGTTGACCGGCTTCGGCCGAGCGGATCAGCCGTCCGGACAGTTCTCGAATGAAGGGGACGTGTTCGGCGTCCGGCGCCGCCGAGCATCGGATCAGGAGGTCGAGGTAGGACTGGATCCGCTCTTTCACTTCGGGCGAGACCATAGTGGGGCGCCGGTGCAGGATCGAGGTCAGCTCGCGCAGGTCGAAGACGATCTCGGAGAAGGCGTGCCTGGCCAGCAGTCGTTGAATGAGCCGGAGGGTCATGGCCCGGTTGCGCGACTGCGCGGAACCGTCCTCATCGAGGGTCTCGATCTCGTCGGTGACGGCGAGGAACAGAGCGATGCGCAGGTCCTGCAGCGCCAGTTGAGTGCGAGTGTTCTCCAAGTCCCTTTGCTGCTCGATGTTCTGATTGCTCAACTCATTGATCAGCCTGTTCACATCCCGCATGTTCTGCTCGACCTCGTCCCGCTTGCGGTCCACCACGGTGGCGACGTAGAGGGAGTAGCCGGAAATCAGCGTGGCCACGATACTGAAGACCGCCATGGCCAGGTCCGACCCGCCGGCCTTCGACTGGGTGAACTGGACGACCAGGGTGTACACGGCGGGGGCGGTAAGCGTGATGCCGAAGGCGGCGTAGACGGAGAGCAGGAGCCGGGGGACCGGGCGTCCGCGCGTCGAATTCCACAGCACGGCTGTGGCGAGCAACGACGCCAGCCAGAGGAACGTGTACCAGGCCTGGCTTCCCGCCAGCCAGGTGAAGTCGTAGGGCGGCTCTGGCGTCGGGGCGGCGGCTGCAACGTCAAGCTTCGGCACGCAGCATCTCCTCAAGTACCTCTACGAGTTGCTGGGGACTCGTCTCGTACTTGTCGAACGCCGGCCGACCGTGCCACGGGCGCGCTTCCTCCATGGCGACGAACGAGTCGGCCACCGCCGACAGATATATGAACGGTATTCGGCGGGTTCCGTTCCGGGCGCTGAGATACATGCCCAGTACCTGGCCGGCATTGAGATCCTGTACGCCCAGCCGGTAACCGGCATGGTTTCCACGGAAGATGGCGGCATAGGTCTCCAGCGCTTCGGGGACCGGATCAGGCAGGCTCATGTGCAGGTCGAGCACCGCTGCGTCGATCTGATCGTGCGACTCGAGCAGCGCACACGCCTGGCGCAATGAGTTGCAGTGTCGCAGCTGCGCTCCCGCCCGCCTGATAGCTGCGAAGAAGTACCGGTTGATGTCGAATCTGTCGTCGATGAAGGCGACCGTCTTACCGGCCAGCGGAGTAAGGGGTGTGGACATCTACTCGTCCCCATGCGAGTCGCATGGCCACATGATGCTGACCAGAACCTGGTCGGCCTCGTTGGAGATGGAGATCCTTCCGCCGACCTCCTTCGTCCACTGGTGCGCGATGGACAACCCGAGGTGCATGCCCTCTGAGGGATTCTGCGCATCCTTGTAGAACGGCTCGAAGCCGTGATCGAGCTGAGACTGCGGGATCTGCCCCGGGTTGCGCACCGCGATCTCCGTGAAGCTCTTCTTGCGCGTCAGGGAGACCGTAATGCGCGAATCGCCCGCCATGGATGAACTGTCATAGTGCTTGACGCTGTTGCTCAGGACATTGCGCATGGTGTTCGTGAAAGCCTCGCGTGTGCCAAGCAGCCGGGTGTGACTGAGGCGACCCGAGGCGTCCGGCAGCTGGAGCGCGAAGTCGGCGTCGAGCTGGGTGGCGGCGTAGGCGAATTCGTCGATGACCTCGCGTACGGTGTTGAGCAGGTCGAAGCCGCCTCGGCGGGCGAAGTCCTGCGGATTGCCCGTGCGGAGATCCGGTTGGAAGCCGGCCTGGAATGACAGGAAGTTGTCCGACAGCAGACGCAGACTGCCCACTGACCGCTCGATGTCCCGGAACTCATCGGTCTGGGACAACGCCGGATTGTCCGCCGCCAGCTGCCACAACGCCTGGCGCAAGGGCACCAGTTCGCTGCGGATCTCGTGTGCGAAGGTGCGGCCCCACAATGCCAGCTGGCGTGAGTTGAGCTCGGTTATGTGCTCCAGGAAGGCCTCGAGGGTGCGCAGGGGGGCGTGGTCGGGTCCCTCGCGTTTGGCGCGGTAGTAGGCGTCGGTGTGCTGCAGGAACCTACTGGGAGTGAGGTCCACTGCGATTTCCGCCTGGAACAACTCGCCCTGGAAGTCCACCCGAAAGGCATTGGTGAGCAACGCGACGGGATTGCCTTCCCGGTCTCGGTCGATCGCGATGCAGTTCACTGCCGGAACGGTCAGGGGGACGCCGGCGATGATCCGGTCCGCGTCCTCCTTGGCCTGGTCCTTCTGGGGCTCGTCCACGAACAGGTCGAGGAAGCTGGTACCGATGGCTTCCTCTTTGGTGTAGCCGTAGATGCGGCTCGCTGCCGCGTTCCAGAGGACGATCTCGTAGCCGCCGTCGTGTCCACGTGACATCCAGAAACTCACAGGAACCTGGTCGAGCAGGGCATGGATCAGTTCTGCGCCCTGTTCCGACATGCCCTGAGTACCGACATCTTCCGCCACCGCACCCCCACTTGCGCCTGTTTGGCACCTACGGTTGCTTCGTCAGCTTGTATTCGAATTCCGCCACCGGGTCGGCGCCTGTATATCCACCATCCACAGTGAGTACCGTGCCGTTTACAAAACTTGCCTGGTCGGAAAGGAGGAAAGTTACCGCGGCGGCCACCTCGGTCGGCTGGCCCGGACGTCCCAGAGGTGTGATGGCGCACGATTCCTTGTTGACTGCTTCCTGTAGGGCGCCGTCGATCCAGCCGGCAGCGACGGCGTTGGCCCTGATGTCCCGGGGCATCGTATTGGCCCAGGATTTCGTCAGGTTGTGAATGGCAGCCTTCGATGCGGCGTAGGCGGAGGCACCGTACGAGCCGACGAAGGCCTCGGTGCTGGTCACCGTCACGATCGCTCCGCCGTCTGCGAGGTGTGGACTCAGCTCCCGCACAAGGTAATTGGGTGCCGTCAGGTTGACGGCTACGCTTCTGTCCCACTCGTCGTGGTCGAAGCCGTCCGGGTCTTCGAGTGAGAAGTACGACTCCGCATTGACGAGTGCGTGGATCTTTGGGTGGATATTGGCCAGGAACTCGTCCAGGGCTCCGCGGCTCCACAGATCGACTTCGTGCAGCTCACACTCCACACCGAGGTCTTCGCCGAGCCGCTTTGCGCGGTCGCGATCGTCTCCTGTGTACGTGCCGATCACCCGGTAGCCATCCTTGAGCAGGCGACGAGTGATCGCCTCGCCGATTCCCTGGGCTGCCGCGCCGGTGACCACTACCGTCGGTCGACTGTTCATCGCATCTCCGCTGGGAGGGCCGGACTTAGGGGCTGAGCGAGCTTGACGGCGGAGCTCACCGAGGGTGCCCCCGTCCTGCACTCGACTCAGATTAGCGCGAATTGGGGGAGCCTTGGCACTCAACTGGCCGGGGAAGTAGGCCAATTGATCAATCATTTCGGAGATCTCAGTGCGAAGGTTGGAATCGGAGTAAAATCCTCCAACTGCCTCCTCATCTCCCACTGCGTTCATCAACGCCCTCGACAGGGGATGCCGGATTCGCGGGCTCAGGGATCCGCAACCACTGCCGAGTGCCGCGTACGAGTACGAGTACGGCCATCCCCTGACTCCACGCAAGACCACGGTGGGGTGGGAGGTTTCGGCGCTGCTGCGCTCCGAGGCGGTCGCTCACGCGATCATCGATGGTGACTTCATGGGACAGGTGCATCCGGCTCCAGAGGGGGACCCGCCCGCGAGCGGCTGGTGGGACGAGAACTTGGCTCAGAGCTGGAGCAGGAGCTGGAGCTGGAAGGAAGTGTCCGCAAGGCGCGGCTCCTGGATCAGCGGGCCCCCGCGGAGACCGTGCGAGTGGCGACGGACGGACGGCTTGTCGTTGACATCGCGCGTGAGGTAGCGGCTCCCACCGGTTGGGTCGGCCCTCACTTCGCCCGCAGATCATGATCGTGTTGATGGGCTGGTCCGGGAACCGGCACGGCCACGGGTGATCCTCAGTGTGTGAAGACAGAAGATCAGTCGGTGACCGCAGGCCACAGCATGGATCCTGCCCATTGGCAGGACATGTTCGAGTCCCTGATGGGCCGCGTCGCTCCGCGGTTCGCGCGGGTGGAACCGCGGCGCCGGGCAAGGGGGTTCGTCGTTGTCCTGTTGTCGACCACTCGATCCTGGCGAAGGACGGAGCGCCGGACCACCGCGTCCCGGTCGGCCTCGGCTGACCTACTCCCGCCCCGACGCCACCACCGCCAGCACCCCCACCGCCACGGCCGCGACCAGCAGCGGTAGGGCGAGACCGTGGTGGAGCACCAGCCACGCGCCCAGGCAGGCCCCGGCCGCCATCGCGACGACCGACGCCGAACGGCGCGGTGAACGGCTGCCCGAGCCGCCGCCGGCGCGGGAGTCGGCGGCCAGCCCGGTCAGGGTCATCGTCAGGACCGTCGTCGTGGTGAGGCCGGGAATCTCGAGCGTGCGGACCGTCGCGTTGCGCAGGCCCATCGCGATGGCCGTGAGGACGATCACGGCGTAGACGGTGCCGGTCGCGTGCGGGGCGAGGAAGGCCGTCAGCGCCGAGGCGCCCACCAGGAGTGCCTCGGCCGCCAGGAGCAGACGGGCCCTTGTGCGGCGTGAGCCCTCCGACCGCCACCGAGAGGCCCGGCCGCCGGCGACCGCGCCGAGCAGGAAGCAGGCCAGCGAGGTCGCCGTGTGCGGGACGGAGAAGCCGGGGGCTCCGGCCGCCGCGAAGCCCAGCACCACGACATTGCCGGTCATGTTCGCCGTGAAGACGTGCCCGAGGCCCAGATAACTGACGGCGTCGATCAGCCCGCTGACCACCGTCAGCCCCAACAGCACGGCCACCAGCCGCAGTCCGCGTGTCTCGTATTCGCTCTCGCTCATGGTGGACTCAAGTCCACCACGGATGCGGGGGAGTCTCGGATGCCGACGCGAAGCACGCTTCCGTGGCGTCGGCGACAGGGGGACGTGGGCCACTTCGGGTCGTTCGCCGTGTCGGCGCCGGAGGTGGTGCGGTGGTTCGGCGAGGTCAGCTCACGGCCTTCTGTATGAGGGCGGTGATCGCGGCCTCGTTGTCAGGGGTGAGGGCGGTCAGGGCGAAGGCGGTCGGCCACATGGTGCCGTCGTCGAGGGTGGCCGGGTCGTTGAAGCCGAGGGTGGAGTAGCGGGCCTTGAACTTGCTCGCGGGCTGGAAGAAGCAGACGATCTTGCCGTCCTTGGCGTACGCCGGCATGCCGTACCAGGTCTTCGGCGTGAGGTCGGGCGCGGTGGCCTTGACGATGGCGTGGATCCCCTCGGCGAGGACACGCTCGGCCTCCGTCATCTCGGCGATCTTCGCCAGCACCTCGGCCTCCGTGTCGACCTTGGCCCTGCCGCGGCGCGTGGCCGACTTCAGCTCCTTGGCGCGTTCCTTCATGGCGTCGCGCTCCTCGGCGGTGAAGCCGTCGTACTTCTCGTCCTTCTTGGCGGTCGCCTTCGTGGCCATGGCAGGTCTCCTCCGTCGCTCGCGAGGCCTTCTCGCTGCCATTTCATGCTAGGGAGCGCCACTGACCGTGGCTTCTCCGAAACTGACCGATGGCGAGGGCACGGCAGAAGGGCGCCTCCCGTGCTCGGTGGCGTGGGAGGCGCCCTTTGATGTTCCGGCCGTGCATCAGTACCAGCCGTTCGCCTGCCAGAAGGCCCAGGCGCCGGTCGGGCTGCCGTAGCGGGACTTCATGTAGTCCAGGCCCCACTTGATCTGGGTCTTGGCGTTGGTCTTCCAGTCCGAGCCGGCGGAGGCCATCTTCGAGCCCGGCAGGGCCTGGACCAGGCCGTACGCGCCGGAGGAGGAGTTGGTGGCGGTGACGTTCCAGCCGCTCTCATGCTCGACGATCTTGCTGAAGGCGTTGTACTGCGCCGTGTTCGGGATCATCTGCTTCGCTATCGCCCTGGCCTCGGTGGCCGAGTCGGCGGTCGCGGCGTGAGCGGGCACCGCGGTCAGCACCATGCCGGCGGTGGCGGCAGCCACGGCGGCGCTGGCGAGGGCCTTCTTCGGGGACGCGATGCGGCGGACGATGCGGGAGATGGTCACGAGGAGCCTTTGCTTCGGAGACAGGTCTGTCGCGTGCACGTCTCCGGGAGACCGGGGACATGCGTCGGCGCCGAGGCCCAAGGGGCAGGTCGGCGCCGTGCGACGTCGTCCAGACAAACAGGCTCGCCAGGCGTCCGCAATGACCCCTTTTACTAGTTGTGGTCGCATCTATGGCGATCGATACCTGTGTGACCTGGCTCTCAAAGTGCAGGTCAGGCCCCATTGTGACGTGGGCATGGCGTCCGATTTGCACTACTAGGATGGATAGTGAGTGACGTGGGTCATGTGGGACGGTTCACCGCTCAACGAGGCTCGCATGTGACGGCGCTCTCGAACGTCGCCCGGCGAGTGGCTCTGCGTAGCGCCTTGAGTACGGCCGGGCCGCGGCGTGCGGCACGAGGGTGCGGCCCGCCGTACGCGACCGCGAACTCCGTCGACGGCAGGGCGCCTCGCCCCAGCCCCAGGGGCGGACCGAGGGTGATCGGCGCCGTGCGGATGGCGTTCATCGTGCTGTTCCCGCTCCCTCGTAGCTGCCCTCGCCCGACGTGCCCGAATATCTCCCCTCCGTCCCGCGCAGACATGGAGTTGAGCGCATCTCGTCGAAATGTGCCGCGAACTGCCCAATTCCCGGGATCTTTCTGTCGTGCTTGGCGGTCTGGCATAGGTGCCCGATCCGGCACGGCCAGACTGGTCGCCGTGCCTCGCAAGACGGACGTCCGCGGACCGGGAAACCTGCCGCCCGACCCCCGTGACCTCATTGGCCGTGACGATGAACTCGCCTGGTTGGCCGGGGAGTTGACCGACGGCAGCGGTCGGCTGCTGACCCTCCTCGGGGTCGGCGGGGTCGGCAAGACACGGCTCGCGCTCCGGGCGGCCGAGGAGGCGCGCCAGGCCTATCCCGACGGCGTCTGGGTGGTGGAACTGTCCTGGCTGCGCGCCCAGGGCCAGCTTCCGCTCGCCGTCATGGAGGCGGTACGGCTCGCCGACCAGTCGACCGGCTCGGCGACCGAGGCGCTGTCCGTCTGGGCACAGGAAAAACGGCTGCTGCTCGTCCTCGACTCCTGCGAACACCTGCTGGCGGACTGCGCGGCCCTCGCGGCCGACCTGCTCTCCGCGGCGCCGGGACTGCGGATCCTCGCCACCAGCCGGGAACGGCTGGGGCTGGTGGGGGAGCGGCTACTGGCGGTGAACCCGCTGCCGGTGGCCGAGGAGGGCGTACCCTCCGATGCCGAACTCTCCGACGCCGAGGCCCTGTTCGTCCGCCGCGCCGCCACCGTCGACTCCGGCTTCACGCTCGACGACGGCTCCCGCCGCCGGGTCGCCGCCGTCTGCCGGGCTCTCGACGGCATCCCCCTCGCCATCGAACTCGCCGCCGCACGTCTGGCGTCGTACCCCCTCGGCACGCTCCACGAACACCTCACCGACCGCCTGCGCTCCCGCTTCGACCTCCTCGCGACGGACCAGCGCGGCGAGGGCCTGCCCCGCCACTGGACCCTGCGCACCACCATCGGCTGGAGCCACGAGCTGTGCGCCCCGCTGGAACGGCTGCTGTGGGCCCGGCTGTCGGTCTTCGCCGGTACGTTCACCAGGAGCGCCGCCACCTGGGTCTGCGCCGGCGGCCCACTGCCCGCCGACCGGGTCGCGGACGTGCTGCTGCGGCTGCACGAACAGTCGATCGTGCTACGGCACCCGGCCGACCCGGACCGCTTCCGACTGCTGGACACCGTGCGGGAGTACGGCGCGGAGTGGCTGCGCGGGCTGGGCGAGGAGGAGGACGTACGGCGGCGGCACCGGGAGCACTACCGGCGGTTCGCGCGGGAGGCGTGCTCCGACTGGAACAGCAGCCGTCAAGTGGCGTGGTGCGAGCGGGTCTTCGCCGAGCAGGCGAATCTGCGGGCGGCGGTGGAGTGCGCGCTGCAGGAGCCGGGCGGGCGGGTGGCGCTGGAGATGGCGGGGAGCGTCGGGTTCCTGTGGCGGAACTGCGGTATGCCACGGGACGCCCAGTGGTGCCTCGACCGGGTGCTGGCGGTGGAGCACGAGCCGGGGCCGGAGCTCGTGCTGGCGTTGTGGGCGCGGGGAGCGGTGGCGATGAACCAGGGCGACCTCGATGTGATGCGGGGCTGGGGGATGCAGTGCGCCGAGGCCGCGCGCGAGTTCGGCGATCCCGGCATGATCCGGGCGTCGGCCTACCTCACGGGCGGGTACCTGGCCCTCGTCGGCCGGCTGCCCGAGGCGGTCGACGTCCTGGTGGCGGATCCGCCGCCGCCCGTCGGGATGGACTGGCGGGGAGCCGCCCTGGTCATGAACAGCCTCGGGGTGGCCTACAGCCATCTGTACGCGGGCGACCACGACAAGGCCCGCGCGGCGGCCCGGGCGACCCTGGCGAGCAGTGAGCGCTGCGGTGAACGCTGGGCGAGAGCCTTCGCCGACGCCATGATCGGCCAGTTGGACGCCGTGCGGGGCGACACCGAAGCGGCCCGCCGCAACTGCCGGGCCGCGCTGGCCGGGCATCGGCTGCTGCACAACACGCTCGGCCTGGCCTTCACCCTCGACGTCCTGGCCGAGGCCGAGGCGGCGGGCGGGGACGGCCGGTTCGCCGCCCGGGTGCAGGGCGTCGGCCAGCGGATCTGGGAACTCCTCGGCCGCGCCCAGATGGACTCCCCGCAGCAGATCGCCGCCCGCCGCGCCCGCGAACGCACCCTCCGCGACCGCCTCGGCGACCGGGCCTACGAGCAGGCCTACGCGGACGGCGCGGCGATGTCGTACGACGAAGGCCTCGACTACGCGCTCAACCCGGATGCCCCAGGTGCCCCCGGCGCCTGAGGCGTGGGCCCGCCGAACGGCAGATGCAGCACCCGGCGCGAGAGCAGCCAACTCCCGTCGTCGGCACGGCGGAACGCGTCCTCGTAGTGTCCGACCTGCACCGGCGCACCGGCCGGGACGATGCCGCCGTTCCACCCGTCGACGCGGTAGGTCGTGAAGTACGAGGTGGCTGTGGCGGCCTCCGCGGAGACGACGCCGACCAGGACGTTCGACATGACGCGGCGCGAGAGCCGGTCGGCGGGCCGGGAGCCGAAATACCGCCGCAGTGCGGCCCGCCCCGAGATCAGCCGCTCACCCGCCGGCCACTCCCACCGCCCGTCCTCGGTGAACAACTCGGCGACGGAGCCCGGCTCCCCGAGGTCCAGCCGACGGACGAAGTCCAGGATCAGACGCTCACAGGCACGTTCGGCGAGAAGCTGCTGCACGGGGTCCAGCTGTATGGGGTTCATAGGACTTGGTACCAGGGGTGGATCAAGAGGACGAGCGAATTAACCGGTTGGGCGGATTGCATCACTCACACCGCCACGTACGTCACCGGATCGCTCCCCGCCACCGCCTCCGCCCGCCCCAGCTTCACCAGCCGCCGCAGATGCGCCTCCGCCTCCGACACGGCGATGTTCCGTGATCCGTAAGGGATTTGGTCCCAGGGCCGGTTCCACTCCATGCGCTCGGCGAGCTGCCACGGGGTGAGCGGCTCGACCAGCAACGCCTGGAGCCCCGTGAGGCGTTCCTCGTGGTGGGCGAGCAACTCCCGTACCCGCTCGGCGGCGTTGGTGAACACGTACTGGTGGGCGGGGAGCACCTCGGCGGGGGCGAGGCGGCCGACGCGTTCGAGGGAGTCGAGGTAGTCGCCGAGGGGGTCGGTGATGGTGGCGTCGTCGGGGTCCTCGTACAGCCCGATGTGCGGAGTGATCTCGGGGAGAAGGTGATCACCGCTGAACAGTCGTCCGTGGCCCGGGAGTTGGCTCGGATGCTCCTCCTCCAGATGCAGACACACATGCCCCGGGGTGTGACCGGGCGTCCAGATCGCGCGCAGCCGCCGCCCCGGGAGGTCGAGGAGCTCGCCGGGGACGATCTCACGGTCGGGCAGGGCGGGGGAGAAGCCCGGCAGGGTGGTGCGGGGAGCGGCGTCGCGCAGGGGTGCCACATGCCCTTCCGGGGCCCCGGCGGCGGTGAGCTTGTCGGTCATGTACGCGAACCAGCGCCCGGGCCGGGTCTCCCGGGTCCGCCGCACGATCGCCGTGTCGGCGGCATGCATCGCGATCCACGCCCCGGACGCCTCACGCACCTTGCCCGACAGGCCATGGTGGTCGGGGTGATGGTGGGTGATGACGACGCCGTGCACCTCGGCGACGGAGATCCCGCAGCCGGCCAGCCCCTCGACCAGCTCGGACCAGGAGCCGGGATCGTCCCATCCCGTGTCGACCAGCACCGGCCCACGATCGGTGTCGACGACATACACCAGGGTGTGGCCGAGGGGGTTGTCGGGAATGGGCACCCGCACGGACCGTACGCCCCCACCATGATCGAACGCCTTCACCATCTGCCCTCCGCTCCACGGCCACCGCCCACTATAACTAGAACCGGTTTCACGTTGGGGCGGGGCCGCGGAAGCCGCGGTGGTCCCGGCCCCCGCGTCCCGTCGACGGTCGCCTCACGTCGCTCATGGCGTCCGGACTCAACGGCCAAGATCGATCGCGGGGCGGCCCATTAGTGTCGGGGTATGACGCCATCCCTCGCCGGCAGTGCCTTCGACTTGCTCCGCCTCGACGCCGTGCCCGACCAGGAGGCGCTGCGCCGGGTCTACGAACTCCCCGGAGACGCGGCCGTGCGCAAGCAGATGACCGAACTCACCGAGCAGACCCGGCGGTTGATCGGGTGCTCATCGCTGGTCCTGGTCGCCAGCGCGGACGCCCAGGGAAACTGTGACGTTTCCCCACGCGGCGGCCCCGCCGGGTTCGTCGCCGTCCTGGACGCACGGACGGTGGCGATACCGGACGCGACCGGCAACAAGCGTCTGGACACCCTGCAGAATGTCGTCGCCACCGGACGGGCCGGGCTGCTGTTCGTCATCCCGGGGCGCACCACGACGCTCAGGGTGAACGGCCGGGCCTGCGTCTCCACCCGCCCGGAACTGCTGTCGCAGCTGACCGCCGTGGGCAAGCCGCCGGCCAGTGCGCTGGTGCTGGGGATCGAGGAGGTCTACCCGCACTGCCCCAAGTCGCTCCTGCGCGGCGGGGCCTGGAAGCCGGAGCAGTGGCTGCCGGCGGACGCCCAGCCGACCTCGGCCGAGGTGACGCTGGCCCAGCTGCGGATGCCGGAGCTGACGATCTCCGACATCGAGCAGGCGGAGGCGGACTCGCTGAAGTACCGGTACGAGTGACGGGACCAGGTGAAGCACTGCCGTAGAAGTGACCGCACAACCATGGGCCTGCGGCAGCCGCGGGAAGAACCCGCTGGTAGGCGCCTAACTGGCGCTAGCTCTGGCCTAGTTTGACTAGAACTGGTATCAGTTTCTGAAACACCGTCAGAAACGAGGGCAGTGGTGATGGCCGAGCTCGTGGAACACGGACAGCTGTTCATCGGCGGGGAACTGACCGATCCCCTGGGCAGGGACGTCATCGAGGTGATCTCGCCGCACACCGAGGAGGTCATCGGGCGGGTGCCGCATGCCTCGCGGGAGGACGTCGACCGGGCGGTGGGGGTCGCGCGGCGGGCGTTCGACGAGGGGCCCTGGCCGCGGATGTCGTTGGACGAGCGGATCGAGGTGGTCACCCGGATCAAGGACGCGATCGCCGTACGGCACGAGGAGATCGCCCGCGTGATCTCGTCCGAGAACGGGTCACCGTACTCCTGGAGCGTCCTCGCGCAGGCGCTCGGCGCGATGATGGTGTGGGACGCGGCGATCACGGTCGCGCGGAACTTCACGTACGAGGAGACGCGCGACGGAGTCCTCGGGAAGATCCTGGTGCGGCGGGAGCCGGTCGGGGTCGTGGCGGCCGTAGTCCCTTGGAACGTCCCGCAGTTCGTCGCCGCCGCCAAGCTCGCGCCCGCGCTGCTCACCGGCTGCACGGTGGTGCTGAAGCCGTCCCCCGAGTCCCCGCTGGACGCCTACATCCTGGCTGACATCACGCGCGAGGCCGGGCTGCCGGAGGGTGTGCTGTCGATCCTGCCGGCCGACCGGGAGGTGAGTGAGTATCTGGTCGGGCATCCCGGTATCGACAAGGTCGCCTTCACGGGGTCCGTCGCCGCCGGGAAGCGGGTCATGGAGGTGGCGTCGAGGAATCTGACGCGTGTGACGCTGGAGCTGGGTGGCAAGTCGGCGGCCGTCGTGCTGCCGGACGCCGACGTCGCGACCTCCGTCGCCGGGATCGTCCCTGCGGCCTGGATGAACAACGGCCAGGCCTGTGTGGCCCAGACCCGCATCCTGCTGCCTCGCTCGCGCTACGACGAGTTCGCCGAGGCCTTCGCAGCGGCGGCGAGCGCGCTGGTGGTCGGCGACCCGCTGGACGCGGCGACCCAGGTCGGCCCCTTGGTGGCCAAGCGCCAGCAGCAGCGCAACCTCGACTACATCCGCATCGGTCAGGAGGAGGGCGCGAAGATCCTCACGGGGGGTGGACGCCCGCCGGGGCTGGACCGGGGATGGTACGTCGAGCCCACCCTCTTCGGCGATGTCGACAACTCCATGCGGATCGCGCGGGAGGAGATCTTCGGGCCGGTCATCTGCCTGCTTCCCTATGGCGACGAGTCCGAGGCGCTGAAGATCGCGAACGACTCGGACTACGGGCTCAGCGGCAGCGTGTGGACGGCGGACGTGGCGCATGGGATCGAGGTCGCGAGGCAGGTGCGCACGGGGACGTACTCCGTCAACACCTTCAGTCTCGACATGCTGGGACCGTTCGGCGGCTACAAGAACTCGGGTCTCGGGCGGGAGTTCGGGCCAGAGGGGTACGGCGAGTATCTGGAGCACAAGATGATCCATCTGCCGGCCGGCTGGGAGGGCTGAGCGGCCATGGGCGACCGCTGGCACATCGAGGTCGACCGGTCCGTCTGCATCGGCTCGGCCCAGTGCGTCCACCGCGCCACCGGGGCCTTCCGCCTCGACTCCGCCATGCAGTCCCATCCCGTCGAGCCCGAGACCGACGCCAACGAACGCATCCTGGAGGCGGCCGAGAACTGCCCGGTGGAGGCGATCGTGATCACCCTGCTGGGGAGCGGGGAGCCGGTGTTTCCGCCGGAGGAGTAGGGACGCCGGAAGGATCCGAAAGAATCTTCACTTCGGGGGGTTATGTCTTCCTTCTGGTGTTCTATTCTGGTATTGGCCTACGAGGCGAGTGAGGGAGTTCGACCGGAGTAGCCGACATGGGCGTGACGCTTGGGCATCCGCCGGTGCCGACGTCGACGGTCGGGCTGAGAGGCCGGAAGGCAGCAGTCGGGCCGGACGGCGACCCCCAGAACCTGATCCGGACCATGCCGGCGAAGGGAACCCGTCTCGTAGGTTCTCCGCGTCCTGGGCGGCTGGACTCAGCGCGGCTGGTCCGTCAGGTCGATCAGGCGGCACACCGTCTCGATGTCGATCTTCACCTGGGCGATGGAGGCACGGCCCGAGAGCCAGGTGATCAGGGCCGAGTGCCAGGTGTGCTCGATGACGCGGACCGCGGAGAGCTGGTCGGGGGTGGGGTCGGCCAGGCCCATCGCGTCCAGGATGATCACCGTCGTCTGACGCGAGACCTGGTCGACCTCCGGCGAGACGCTGCGGTCGGCGAAGGTGAGGGCACGGACCATCGCGTCGGCCAGATGCGGCTCGCGCTGCAGTGCGCGGAAGGCCCGCATCAGGGTCTCGGCGACCCGCTCGGCGGCCGTCTCGCCCTGCGGCGGCTTCTTCCGCAGCGTGCCGTGCATGTGCTCCAACTGGTCCTGCATCGTGGCGACCAGCAGATGCACCTTGGACGGGAAGTAGCGGTAGAGCGTGCCCAGCGCCACCTGCGAGGACTCGGCGACCTCCCGCATCTGCACCGCGTCGAAACCGCCCCGGCTGGCCAGCTGGGCGCTCGCGTGCAGGATGCGGCGACGGCGCGCCTCCTGCCGCTCCGTGAGGGGCGGGGAGGACGTCCGAGCGGTGGCGTCGAGCTTGGCTTCCGCAGGCATGGGTCCCGTTCCGTGACAGTCGGTGAGGGCCGGGGCGGGCCCTGGTGATCGACCGAGCATGGCAGGGCGTCCGCCGTGGCGCGAATCACCTGATCCACTGCTCACAGTGTCCCTACCTGCCGGTAGATTCAGAGCCTCCTGGACGATCAAGTCTGAAACTTGTTCTAGATTAGCGTCCCGGCGTAATCTCGCGGGACAGTGCATGCAGAAGGGGGCCCAGAGTGACCGCTGAGGCCAGTCAGGCGGGTCCCCAGGAGGACCTCGCCGCCGACGGCGAGCGACCGCTCCACATCGCACTCCTCACCTATAAAGGGAACCCGTTCTGCGGCGGCCAGGGCGTCTACGTCCGCCACCTCTCCCGCGAGCTGGCCCGCCTCGGCCATCGCGTCGAAGTCATCGGCAGCCAGCCGTATCCCGTCCTCGACGAGGACGAGGGCTACGACGGCCGCCTGAGCCTCACCGAGCTGCCGAGCCTCGACCTCTACCGCTCGCCCGACCCCTTCCGCACCCCGCACCGCGACGAGTACCGGGACTGGATCGACGCACTGGAAGTGGCGACGATGTGGACCGGTGGCTTCCCGGAGCCGCTCACCTTCTCCCTCCGCGCCCGTCGTCATCTCCGCGCCCGGCGCGGCGAGTTCGACGTCGTGCACGACAACCAGACCTTGGGATACGGGCTGTTGGGGGATGTGGGTGCCCCGCTGGTCGCCACCATCCACCACCCCATCACCGTGGACCGGCAGTTGGAGCTGGACGCCGCCGAGAACTGGCAGCAGCGCATGTCCAAGCGCCGCTGGTACGCCTTCACCCGCATGCAGAAGCGGGTCGCGCGCCGGCTGCCCTCGGTCCTCACCGTCTCCGGCACGTCCCGCACCGAGATCGTCGACCAGCTGGGGGTCCGGGACGACCGTATCCACGTGGTCCACATCGGCGCCGACACCGACCTCTTCTCGCCGGATCCGTCGATCCCCGTGGTCCGCGGGCGGATCGTCACGACGTCCAGCGCCGACGTCCCGCTCAAGGGCCTGGTGTTCCTGGTCGAGGCGCTCGCGAAGGTGCGCACCGAGCACCCCGACGCCCATCTCGTCGTCGTCGGCAAGCGGCCCACGCGGGGCCCGGTCGCCCAGGTCGTGGAGCGCTACGGCCTCGAAGGCGCCGTCGAGTTCGTCAAGGGCATCTCGGACGCCGAACTGGTCGACCTGGTCCGCTCGGCGGAGGTCGCCTGCGTGCCGTCGCTCTACGAGGGCTTCTCGCTGCCCGCCGCGGAGGCCATGGCCACGGCGACGCCGCTGGTCGCGACGACCGGCGGGGCGATTCCCGAGGTGGCCGGACAGGACGGCGAGACGTGCCTGGCGGTGCCGCCTGGGGACTCGGGAGCGCTGGCCTCCGGCTTGAGCCGGCTGCTGGGTGACCCGGAGTTGAGGGCGCGGCTCGGCGCCGCCGGGCGTGAGCGGGTGCTACGGCACTTCACGTGGGCGCGGGCCGCCGAGGGCACGGTGACCCGGTACCGCGAGGCGATCGCCCGCTCCGCGGGCACGGCCACCAGCCGCCCCGCGGCCCCGACTCCGGGCCGCTCCGCGGCCTTTGCGGATGCCGACCTGACCGGTGCCCCCCAACCGTCCGACGCCGATATCAACACCGAAAGCAGGGCCACGTGCTGACCGTCGACTTCTCCCGGTTCCCGCTCGCCCCGGGCGACCGCGTTCTGGACCTCGGATGCGGTGCCGGCCGGCACGCGTTCGAGTGCTACCGGCGCGGTGCCCAGGTCGTGGCGCTCGACCAGAACGGCGAGGAGATCCGCGAGGTCGCGAAGTGGTTCGCGGCGATGAAGGAGGCCGGGGAGGCGCCGGAGGGGGCGAGCGCCACCGCCATGGAGGGGGACGCCCTCGCGCTGCCCTTTCCCGACGAGTCCTTCGACGTCGTCATCATCTCCGAGGTGATGGAGCACATCCCGGACGACAAGGGCGTACTCGCCGAGATGGTCCGGGTGTTGAAGCCCGGCGGCCGTATCGCCATCACCGTCCCGCGCTACGGTCCCGAGAAGGTCTGCTGGGCGCTGTCCGACGCGTACCACGAGGTCGAGGGCGGCCACATCCGCATCTACAAGGCGGACGAGCTGATCGCCAAGATCGAGGAAGCCGGACTGAAGCCGTACGGCACGCACCACGCCCACGCGCTGCACAGCCCCTACTGGTGGCTGAAGTGCGCGTTCGGTGTCGACAACGACAAGGCGCTGCCGGTGAAGGCGTACCACAAGCTGCTCGTCTGGGACATCATGAAGAAACCGCTGGCCACCCGGGTCGCCGAGCAGGCGCTGAACCCGCTGATCGGCAAGAGCTTCGTGGCGTACGCGACCAAGCCGCACCTGCCGGCGGTGGACGCGCGGTGACGACGCCCCGGACAGAACACCTCGTCCTGCCCGGGGTCCTCACCGCCGGGCAGGCCGCCGCGACCGTCGCCGGCATCCTCGCCGTACAGCGGGAGGACGGGGCGATCCCGTGGTTCCGGGGCCATCACCTGGACCCCTGGGACCACACCGAGGCCGCGATGGCCCTGGACGCGGCCGGTGAGCACGAGGCCGCCGAGCGGGCCTACGAGTGGCTGGCCCGGCACCAGAACGAGGACGGCTCCTGGTACGCGGCCTACGCCGACGGCGACTTCGCGGACGTCACCGACCGGGGCCGGGAGACGAACTTCGTCGCCTACATGGCCGTCGGCGTGTGGCACCACTACCTCTCCACCGGCGACGACACGTTCCTGGACCGCATGTGGCCGGCCGTCCACGCGGCGATCGAGTACGTCCTCCGACTCCAGCAGCCCGGTGGGCAGATCGGCTGGAAGGGCGAGGACGACGGCACTTTCACCACCGACGCGCTGCTGACCGGCTCCTCGTCCGTCCACCATGCCCTGCGCTGTGCGCTCGCCATCGCCGAGCAGCGTGAAGAGCCGCAGCCGGACTGGGAGTTGGCGGTGGGCGCGCTGCGGCACGCGATCCGCCGGCACCCCGAGCGGTTCCTCGACAAGGACCGCTACTCGATGGACTGGTACTACCCGGTGCTGGGCGGCGCGTTGACGGGTACGGAGGCCAAGTCCCGTATCGAGGAGGGCTGGGAGCGCTTCGTCGTCCCGCATCTCGGTGTGCGCTGCGTCGTCCCCAACCCGTGGGTCACCGGCGGCGAGTCGGCCGAACTCGCCCTCACCCTCTGGGTGATGGGCGAGTCCGACCGGGCGCTGACGATCCTCCAGTCGATCCAGCACCTGCGGGACTCCGAGACCGGCCTGTACTGGACGGGCTACGTCTTCGAGGACGAGGCCATCTGGCCCCTGGAGCTGACCACTTGGACCGCGGGCTCGCTGCTGCTGGCGGTAGCCGCTCTCGGTGGCCACGAGGCGACGTGCGCGGTGTTCGGTGGCGAGCATCTGCCGGGCGGGCTGGATCCGGACTGCTGCGACTGACCGCGCCCCGAAAGGGGCGCGGGGCTGTGTCACGGTGCGGCTGGGCCGCGTGGGCGCGACCAGCCCTCACCGGCCCGCAGGTTCACCCCCCGTCCTTCCGGCGGAGGCTCAGTGCCGCTGCATCCGGCCGGCGATCGCGTGGCCGACGAACAGGTAGACGACCGCTGCCAGGCCGTAGCCCGCGATCACGCGCGCCCAGGCCTTGTCGAAGGTGAACAGGTCGCGTGACCAGCCCGCCAGCCAGTCGGCCGCGTTGTGGACGAACTGCACCAGGTCGTTGGCACGGTTGGCGTCCATCAGGTACATCAGAATCCACAGGCCCAGGATGAGGGCCATGACGTCGGCGACGATCGCTATGACCGCCCCGGCCCGATTGCCGCTGCTATATCGAGACATACCTTGCGGATTGCCGCCGCTTCCCGGATGAAACCCGAACGGCTTCCCCCGAGTGGCGCAGCACACCGGTCCGGGGCAGGCTGCCTGAGGAGACACCGACTCGGGGAGAGAACCCCGGAGGACCCGTGCCCGTACCGCTGTCCGTCCCCGTACGGCGCCTGCTCGTGGCGCTCACCCTGTGCTGCGCCCTCCTCGCCACCGGCACCGCCTGCTCCCGTGGGAGCGACACCGCCCAGGACACGGCAGCCGTCGCCGCCGCTGCCGACACCCCCAGCCCCAGTACCTCCGCCGAACGGCAGAAGTTCGCCAAGACCCGCTTCGTCGCGAACGCGGGGCTCGCGGCCGGGGCGACGTACCAGTGGATCGTGAAGCCCTGGAAGGCCGGCAAGTTCAAGAAGGGCGCGCACGGGCGCAAGCTCGCGCTGGTCAAGGCGGGTCTCGCGGGCGCGTTCGCGTACAACCGTCTGAAGGCCGCCACCCGCAACGCCCAGGGCGATCCCACTCTCTCCAAGGCCCTCGCCCCGCTCGCCGCCGGCATCGACGCCCTCAAGGACCTCCCGTCCAAGCTGCGCAAGGGCGACTCGACGGACTCCACGGCGAGCTCCTTCGACGACATCATCAACAAGGTGAAGGACGCCGGGAAGAGCGCGGGTGCCGAGGTGAAGGACAAGGTCCCGTCGGCCAGTGAACTGACCAGTGGCTCCTAGGGACTTTCGCAACAGCCCTAGGAGTTGAGCTCGGCGAGCACCCGTAGCGACGCGCGGTCCGGGGCCAGTGCCAGCAGGTCGGTCACCGGCCCCTTCCGCCACAACTCCAGCCGTTCGGCGATGCGTTCACGCGGCCCGACGAGCGAGATCTCGTCTGCGAAGGCGTCGGGCACGGCCAACACGGCCTCCTCCCGGCGCCCTTCCAGGAACAGCCGCTGAATCCGCCGCGCCTCCTCCTCGTACCCCATCCGCGCCATCAGATCGGCGTGGAAGTTGCGCGCCGCGTGCCCCATACCGCCGATGTAGAAGCCGAGCATGGTCTTCACGGGCAGCAGCCCTGCGCGTACGTCGTCACAGACCCGCACCTGGGCCATGGGGGCGACGAGAAAGCCCTCGGGGAGCTGCTGAACCGCGGGACCGTAGACATCGGGCCGGGTCGGCGACCAGTACAACGGCAGCCAGCCGTCCGCGATCCGGGTCGTCTGCTCGACGTTCTTCGGCCCCTCCGCGCCGAGCAGAACGGGCAGTTCGGCCCGCAGGGGATGCGTGATGGACCTGAGCGCCTTGCCGAGCCCGGTCCCGTCCTCCCCCCGGTACGGATGCGAGTGGAACCGCCCCTCCAGCACGACCGGCGCCTCCCGCCGCAGCACCTGCCGTACGACGTCCACGTACTCACGGGTCGCGGTGAGCGGCGACTTCGGGAACGGCCGCCCGTACCACCCCTCCACCACCTGCGGCCCGGACAACCCGAGCCCGAGCAGCACGCGCCCGCCGGAGAGGTGGTCGAGCGTGAGCGCGTGCATGGCGGTGGTCGTGGGCGACCGCGCGGCCATCTGCGCAACGGCCGTCCCCAGCTTGATCCTTGAGGTCTGCGCCGCGATCCAGGTCAGTGGTGTGAAGACGTCCGAACCCCATGACTCGGCGGTCCACACGGAGTCGTACCCGAGCCGCTCGGCCTCCTGCGCGAGCGGGACATGGTCCGCGGAGGGGCCGCGGCCCCAGTAGCCGAGGGAGAGACCGAGTCGCATGACGCCTCCGGTTCCGATATCTGACGGTCAGTCAGTTATGGGCTGCGGGCAGCGACTGTACGACAACGGCCCCCCGCCCGGAAGGGCGAGGGGCCGGTAGGCCCGTGGTCCTGCTGGTCAGCCGCGCTGGATGCCGGACGTGTCCTGCAGCACGCCGCGGCGGCCGTCCTGCGTCTGGGCGACCAGGCCCGGGCCGCGCTGCTCGACGGCCAGGTACCAGGTGCCCGGCGCCAGTTCGGCGATCGGCGTCGGCGAACCGTCCTCCGCGAACAGCGGCCGCGGCACCGGAACGGCGAACCAGAACGGCGAGAAGTCCCCGGCCGGCGCCGGCGGCTGGGCCTGCGCCTGCGCGGGCTGCGGCTGGGCACCGTAGGGCTGACCCGGCTGCGGCTGACCGCCGTACTGCGGCTGCTGGGCGCCCGGGTAGCCGTAGCCACCGGGCTGCTGGGCGCCGTAGGGCTGGGGCGCCTGCGGGGTGGGGGCCGGGATCAGGGCCGCCTGGAGGGCGGGGACGAGGGGGGTGGCGACGGCGGCGCCGGCCAGGACGAGGGCGGCGATGAAGCCGAGGATGAGGCCGCCGGCGGGGCTGGTGTTCTTGCCGCTGTCCACCAGGTACCAGAACAGGTTCCAGGCCGAGAGGACGCCGAACGCCGTGCCCACCACTCCGAGATCGAGACCGGCGACCTTGCGCGGCTGCGGGAGGCAGCGGTTGACAACGATCAGGGCGCCACCGATGACTCCGCCCATGTACAGGCCGAGGCCCGTGCCGAGGCTGTCCCACGCGTTCACGTCAACGTCGTAGCCGGACACCGTGTAGAGGTTGAGGAACGACGCGATGAAGAGCAACACCGCTGCCCCGATCACCGCACCGTCGCCTCGAGTGAGGGAGCGGATATTCACTTCAGGTCCTTCGTAGGTCGTCTCGTCGTCGGTAGACCCTATCGCCCACCCGACCTGGGTGTCCGCAGGGATCCGACCGGCGATCACGAAGCGCGCAGGAAACTCACGATTCCTTCAGAGATTCCCTGTGCCGCCTTCTGCCGCCAGGCTCCGCTGGTGAGCAGTGCCGCGTCCTTGCTATCGCGCATGTTGCCGCACTCGATGAACACCTTGGGAACCGTTGACAGATTGAGACCGCCGAGGTCTGTGCGGGTCACGAGGCCGGTGCCCTTGCCGATGTAGTTGGACGCGGGTTCACCCGTGACGCGTACGAAGTTGGCCGCGACGCGCAGGCCGAGGGCGGCGGACGGGTCGACGATGGCGCGGTTGTCCGCGGCGCCCGCGTGGACGGAGCCCGGCATGATCACGTGGAAGCCGCGGTTGCCGGCCGCCGAGCCGTCGGCGTGGATGGAGATCGCGGCGTCGGCGTGGGCGTCGTTGCCGATGCGGGCGCGTTGGTCGACGCAGGGGCCCCAGGCGGGGGAGCCGGTGTCATGGGTCAGTTTCACCGTCGCGCCCTGCTTCTCCAGCAGTGCCTTGAGGCGGTGGGAGACGTCCAGCGTGAACTGGGCTTCCGTGTAGCCCGCGTTGGTGGAGGTGCCCGTCGTGTCGCACTCCTTCCAGTTCGTGCCGATGTCCACCTTGCGGTTGATCTCGGCCGTGTGCTGGAAGTTGCCGGGGTTGTGGCCCGGATCGATGACGATGACCTTGCCCTTGAGGGAGCCGGAGGCGGCGGTGGCGGACGAGGTGGGGGAGGCCGGTGTCGGGCTCGGTTGCTTGGCGTCGTCGGAGCCGGTGCCGGAGCCGGAACCGGAGGCAGTGGTACCGGTCGACGCCGCCGACGTGGACGTCCGCACCGTCGCGTGCGCCGACCCCCCTCCGTCCCCCGACCCGCCGACCGCCTCGTACACGAGCCATCCGAGCAACGCCCCCGGCACGAGCGCGGCCACGGCCACGGTCAGGGGGCTGCGACGGGGACGGCGGGGCTGGGGCGGATCGAACTCCGGGCCTAGGTACGACACGTCTGCCACCCTAGCGGCCGGGCATGGGGTCCATTGGTTGCATGAGGCGTTGCACGAGGCTCCACGAGGGGGCACCGTCCACCGCTCCCGGTCATGGGGCCCTGGGGGTGCCTCGTGCCCCGCGCCCGCCAAGACCACTCGCCGGCCGGGTATGTCCGTTCGCTCAGAGTGTCCGCACGCGCGGATGACAGGAGGGCCGCGCCCTCAGATCCCCGCTCCCGTTCGCCGCAGCACCCGCAGTGAGTCGGTCGCCGCGATCTCCGTGAAGGCGCCGGAGGCGAGGGCCCGGAGGTAGACGCGGTAGGGGGCCTGGCCGGTGAACTCGTCCTCGGGGTCGGGGAAGACGTCGTGGATGAGGAGGAGGCCGCCTTCGGTGACGTGGGGGGCCCAGCCCTCGTAGTCGGCGGTGGCGTGTTCGTCGGTGTGGCCGCCGTCGATGAAGACCAGGCCCAGGGGAGTGCCCCAGAACTTCGCGATCTGGGGGGAGCGGCCGACCAGGGCGACGACGTGCTCCTCCAGGCCGGCGCGGTGCAGGGTCCGCCGGAACGTCGGCAGCGTGTCCATCAGGCCGATCTCCGGGTCCACCGTCTCCGGGTCGTGGTAGTCCCAGCCGGGCTGCTGCTCCTCGCTGCCGCGGTGGTGGTCGACCGTGAGGGCGGTCACGCCCGTCTCGCGGGCCGCGTCGGCGAGCAGGATCGTGGAGCGGCCGCAGTACGTGCCGACCTCCAGGAGGGGCAGCCCGAGCGCGCCCGCCTCCACGGCCGCCGCGTACAGGGCGAGGCCCTCGCCCGTGGGCATGAACCCCTTCGCGGCCTCGAACGCGGCCAGGATCTCCGGCTTGGGTGCCGCGGGCATGGGGCCTGCCTTTCCAAAGGGGGTCGCAACAGACGTGTGGCTCTCGGTGCCCATGCTGCCGTACTCGTCGGTAGGCGGGCGACCGAGGGGCACGCCACGACCGCTCGGCCGGCGCCCGCACCCGGTGCGGCCGAGCGGGTCGCGCCCGTGGTCGAACCGGTCCGCGGCCGGTGTGTCCTCGCTGCGGAACACCGTCCCGACCAATTCCCCGCCCCCTGCCCGCCGTTCGCGGCGCCATCTGCGCATGGACATGAGAACGGCCCTCTCCCCTCGCGACCGAGGGGAGAGGGCCGTATCGGAGTGCGTCAGTGCGCGGCGACCGACTCGCCCGGGAGGGAGAGGTCCAGGTCGACCGGCCGCTCCTCGCCCCCGTGCGTCGCCGACGAGGCCAGCGGACCGTGTCCGACGGCCCGCGCGGCGAGGACGTACGCGCCCTCGCCCGGCACCGCGAGGACATAACTGCCGTCCGCGCCGGAGAGCGTCGCGCCCGCCTGGCGGCCCCGCCGGTCGATCAGCGTGACCTTGGCGCGGGCGACCGGGCCGCCCTCGGCGTCCAGGACGCGGCCGCGGAAGCCGCGCAGGACCTCCTCGGCGCGCTCGATGTTCGCCTCCTCCTCGCTGCTGGCGCGCAGTTGCGGGGCGCGGTTCGGCTTCGGCAGGAACAGGGCCATCAGCAGGCCGACGGCGACGGCGCCGGTCGCGATCAGGAAGGAGACCCGGAAGCCGTGCATGGTCGGGATCTCGACGCCGTTCACGGTGTTCGCGGTGTTGGCCAGCACCATGCCGATGACGGCGCTGGAGACCGACGTACCGATGGAACGCATCAGGGTGTTCAGGCCGTTCGCCGCGCCCGTCTCCGAGGCCGGGACCGCGCCGACGATCAGGGCGGGGAGGGAGGAGTACGCGAGGCCGATGCCCATGCCCAGGAGGACGGCGATGACCAGGCTCTGCCAGGCCGCGCTCATCAGGCCGAGACCGGCGCCGTAGCCGATCGCGATGATCAGCATGCCGAGGATCAGGGTGACCTTCGGGCCGTACTTGGCGGAGAGGCGGGCGTAGACCGGGGCGGTGAACATCATCGTCACGCCCAGCGGGGCCACCAGCAGGCCCGCGACGACCATCGAC
Source organism: Streptomyces sp. NPDC001617 (assembly GCF_053596855.1). Taxonomy (NCBI): domain Bacteria; kingdom Bacillati; phylum Actinomycetota; class Actinomycetes; order Kitasatosporales; family Streptomycetaceae; genus Streptomyces; species Streptomyces sp. NPDC001617. The sequence goes on along the minus strand of NZ_JBSFHA010000041.1, from coordinate 65,852 downwards.
TGGCCGAGGCCGTAGCCGGTCGCCTTCGGCAGCTGGAGCAGCTGGGGCAGGACGAGCGAGACGACGTAGAAGCTGACACCGACCATGATCGACGCCAGGTTGGTGAAGAGGACGGCCGGGCGGGCCGTGGTGCGCAGGTCGACCAGCGGTGCCTTGGAGCGCAGTTCGAACAGGCCCCACAGGAGCAGGATGACGGCCGACGCGGCGAACAGGCCCAGCGTGGTGCCGGACGTCCAGCCCCAGTCGCTGCCCTTGGTGATGGGGAGAAGGAAGAGGACCAGCCCCGCGGAGAGGCCGATCGCGCCCAGGACGTCGAAGGAGCCCTCGGCACGCATCGGGGACTCCGGTACGACGAGGAGGGTGAGGAGGATCGAGACGACGCCGAGGCCCGCCGCACCGTAGAAGAGGGCGTGCCAGTTCGCGTGCTGGGCGACCAGGGCCGCGAGCGGCAGCGCGAGTCCGCCGCCGACGCCGATCGAGGAGCTCATCAGGGCCATCGCCGAGCCGAGCTTCTCGCGGGGCAGCATGTCGCGCATCAGGCCGATGCCGAGCGGGATGGCGCCCATCGCGAAGCCCTGGAGCGCACGGCCGGCGATCATCGGGAGCAGGGTGCTGGTGAAGGCGCTGACCAGCGCGCCGACCACCATCACCGCGAGGCTGAGGATCAGCATCCGCCGCTTGCCGTAGAGGTCGCCGAGGCGGCCCATGATCGGGGTGGCCACGGCGCCCGAGAGCAGCGTCGAGGTCAGGACCCAGGTGGCGTTGCTGGGTGCGGTGTCCAGCAGCTGCGGCAGGTCCTTGATGACCGGGACGAGCAGGGTCTGCATCACCGCGACAACGATGCCCGCGAAGGCGAGTACCGGGACCACGGCCCCGCTCGCTCTCCGGGTGGGCTGGTCGTTCGTCGTGTGGGTCATTGCGTGAGGCCTCCGAGAAGAGATAAGTGCACGGTAAACCTCGTATGCACAGGCAACTATTCCGTTGCTTCGGGCCTCTAACGAATTCTTGACCGGGTCTTGGGGATCTGATCGGCCGTCAGGGGTCTGGTGAGTTTGTGGAACGTGTTCTAGTCTCGCGCGCCATGAGGGCATATGTGGCCGGGGTCGGGATGACCAAGTTCGAGAAGCCCGAGACACGGGACTGGCAGTACTGGGACATGGTGCGGGAGGCGGGCGGCGCGGCGCTCGCGGACGCCGGGGTCTCGTACGGCGAGGTGCAGCAGGTCCCCGTCGGCTACTGCTTCCAGCCCTCCACGGCCGGCCAGCGCGCCGCCTATGAGCTGGGTCTCACCGGTGTCCCCGTCTACAACGTCAACAACAACTGCGCGACCGGATCGACCGCGTTGATGCTGGCGCGGCAGCTGGTGGAGGGCGGGGGCGCCGACTGCGTGCTGGCGCTGGGCTTCGAGAAGATGAAGAAGGGAGCGTTGGGCGGGGGAGCCGACGGTGGCGACTTCTCCACGTCTCCCGTCGCCCGGCACTACGGTGTCATGGCCGCCCGGCACGGCTTCGAGATGACGCCGCCCACCGCGCAGATCTTCGGCGACGCGGCCCGCGAGCACATGGAGCGGTACGGCACGACGGAGGCGCAGCTCGCCGCGGTCGCCGCCAAGAACCACCGGCACTCGGCGCACAACCCGTACGCGCAGTTCCGGGATGTGTACGAGGTCGACGACATCCTCGCCGCGCGGACCGTCCACCGTCCGCTGACCAAACTCCAGTGCTCGCCGACCTCGGACGGCGCGGCGGCCGCGGTGGTGGTGTCGGAGCGGTTCGCTCAGGCGCGCGGGCTGACCGGGCTGGTCGAGATCGTCGCGCAGGCGATGACGACGGACACCGAGGAGTCCTTCGCGTCCGGGTCCTGCATCGACGTCGTCGGGCAGCCGATGTCGCGGGAGGCGGCCCGGCAGGTGTACGAGCGCTCCGGACTCGGGATCGAGGACGTGGACGTCGTGGAGCTGCACGACTGCTTCTCCGTCAACGAGCTGCTGACGTACGAGGCCCTCGGGATGTGCGGGGAGGGGGAGTCCGGGAAGCTCGTCGAGTCCGGGGCGACGACGTACGGCGGGCGGTGGGTGGTGAATCCGTCCGGCGGGCTGATCTCGAAGGGGCATCCGCTGGGGGCCACCGGGATCGCCCAAGTGGCCGAGCTGGTCTGGCAGGTGAGAGGGAAGGCCGGGGAGCGGCAGGTGCCCGGGGCGGAGGTCGGGCTCGCGCACAACATCGGGTTGGGCGGGGCGGCGGTGGTGACGATGGTGCGGGCCGCATCGTAAGGCGTGGAGGGGCCGTCGTAGGTCGTAGGACGACATCCCGATGCAAGGGGCGCAACCCGGTTGAGAGCATGACGGACATGTTGGAAGCCGCTGACGTCACCCGGAGTTCGTCCCGTCGTACCGCTCCTCCCCTGTGGCTGGTGGTGGCGCTCGCGTGCGCCGGCCAGTTCCTGGTCGTGCTGGACGTGTCCGTCGTCAATGTGGCGCTGCCGTCGATGCGGGCCGACCTCGGGCTGAGCGCGCAGGGCCTGCTGGGGGTGCCCCCTCTGGGCGGAGGTTCCTGGTGGGGCTCGCCCTGTTCACCCTGGCCTCGCTGGGCGGCGGGCTGGCACAGGAGGGCGGGCAGCTGCTGGTCGCGCGGGCCGTGCAGGGGCTGGGGGCGGCGGTGCTCGCGCCCTCGACGCTGACGATTCTCACGTCCGCCGTGCCGGAGGGCGCGGCGCGGGCGCGGGCGATAGCGACCTGGACCGCGGTGGGCGCCGGGGGCGGTGCGGCCGGCGGGCTGGTCGGCGGGGCGCTGGTGGACTGGCTGTCGTGGCGGTGGGTGCTGCTGATCAACGTGCCGGTCGGGGCGGTGGTGCCGGCCGCGTCGGTGAAGTGGCTGGCGGAGAGCCGGAACGGGGACGGGCGGCGGCTCGACCTGCCGGGCGCGGTGCTGGTGACGGCCGGGCTCGGGACGCTCGCCTACGGCATCTCGCAGACCGAGGCCGAGGGGTGGGCGGCGGCCGCGACGCTGGTGCCGCTGGCCGCCGGGGTCGCCCTGATCGCGTCGTTCCTGCTGGTCGAGGCGCGTACGGCGGCTCCGCTGATGCCGCTCGGGCTGTTCCGGACGCGGGCGGTGTCGTCGGCGAACGCGGCGATGTTCCTGTGCGGGTCCGCGATGTTCTGCATGTGGTACTTCATGACGCTGTACACCCAGAACGTGCTCGGCTACTCACCGCTGGAGGCCGGTCTGGCGCTGGTGCCGAGCTCCCTGGCGGTGCTCGTGGGCTCGAAGTCCGCGCCCCGCTTCATGCCGCTGCTCGGCGCGCGGAACGTGGCGGCGCTGGGGACGGTCGTCGCGGCGGTCGGCTTCGGCCGGCAGTCGCTCATGACGACCGAGGGGAACTATCCGACCGAGATCATGTTCCCGGGGATCCTGATGATGCTGGGCGCGGGTCTCACGGCGACCCCGCTCGGGTCCCTCGCCACGTCGGGGGCGGCGCCCGGAGAGGCCGGGCTGGTGTCGGGACTGGTCAACACCTCGCGGACGATGGGCGGTTCGCTCGGGCTCGCGGTGATGTCGACGATCGCGGCGGCCCGGTCGGCGGGCAGTGACGGGCCGGCGGCGCTGACCGAGGGGTACGCGCTGGTGTTCCGGACGGGGGCGGGGGTGCTCGTGGCGGGGGTCGCGCTGATGCTGGTGTGGCTGCCGCGGAACACTTCTTCGAGATTGTCGAAGTGAATCCTCCAGCAGAGGCAACGGTCCGAGCGGCTCATGGACTCCTTTAGACATCTAGGAGGTGCCCATGGGGGATCGCAGGGAGGCTCGGGACACGGAGTTCCAGAGCTTTGTCATCGGCCGCTGGCCGCGGCTGGTGCGGACGGCTTTTCTCCTCACGGGGGAGCAGCACGCCGCGGAGGACCTGGTCCAGTCGACGCTCGAGCAGGTCTTCGTGGCCTGGCGCAAGGTCGGCTCGGCGGACGATCCGGAGGCGTACGTACGGCGCGTGATGATCAACGCGCACGCGCGCAAACACCGCAGAAGGCTGCGGGAGTTCCTGGCGCCGAAGGACGACTCGGGCCTGGTCCGCGAGGTCGCCGACACCGGTGACCGCATCGCCCAGGCCGACGACCGGGGTGTCCTGCTGAAGGCGCTGGCCCAGCTGCCGCCGAGGCAGCGGGAGGCGGTGGTCCTGCGCTACTGGGAGGACCTGACGGAGACTCAGGCGGCGGAGGCGATGGGCTGTTCCGTCGGCGCGGTGAAGAGCAACGCGGCCAAGGGGATCGCGAAACTCCGCGCCATACCGGGACTGGCCGAGACGGTGACGCAGGGAGGGCGTAAGTGATGAGCGCGGACCGGGAAGCGAGCCACGACATGACGGACAGGGACATCGCCCTCCTGCTGGCCGAGGCGGCGGACGGGGTCGAGATCGGTATAGCCCCCACGCAGGCGGTGATGCGGGGTGGCCGGCGGCGCCGGACGCGGCGGTGGGCGGTGGGCACGGTCGTGGCGCTGGCGATCGCCGGGTCGACGGGGACCCTGGCGGCGGCGGGCCTGACGCACGGTGACGGGAACAGCCCGACGCGGGTGGCGACTCAACCACCGGCGCCCAAGCCGCGCCATGTGGACCAGCCGAGGAGCAGCGCGCTCGCGATCGGCACCGATCACGGCAAGCAGTGGGAGGTCGACCTCCAGGTGTGGGACGCCCCGCGCAACAAGGCGGAGGCCGAGGCCCAGTTCGCGGCGATGGCGCTGTACGGGCTGTCGCCGGCCGACGCTTCCCACGCGTCCGACCTGATCGGCAAGACCTCGTACTTCGTCAGCCGCCTCTACGGGGACGCCGACAAGCCGAGGACGGTCATGTTCGACACGGTCAGGCACTGGGATGCCATGTCGGGCAAGGACCTCGAAGCAGGGGCGGTCCCGCTGACGGGCAACAAGGGACCCCAGCGCCTCGTCATCGGCCAGGTGGCGAAGACGGCCCGAGAGGTCACCTGCAGGTGGAAGGACGGCACGAGCACGGTCGTCCGTCTCACGACCGACCCCGGCTCCGTCAACATGGGAGACATGACCATCCGGCCGGCCGACGGCAGCCCGGTCAACTGGTTCGTCTGTCTCGCGCCGAAGGACACGTCGTACAAGTCGGCGGAGGTGACCAAGTAGGTGGCCCGGGCGGGGCCGGGGGAGGCGTCACAGCCACCCCTGCTGCCGGGCCTCCCGCACCGCCTCCATGCGGTTGCGGGTGCCCGTCTTGCCGATCGCCGACGAGAGGTAGTTGCGGACCGTGGACTCGGACAGGTGCAGCCGGGCCGCGATGTCGGCGACGGTCGCGCCGTCCACGGACGCCTTGAGGACATCGCACTCGCGGGCGGTGAGCGGGCTCGGCCCGGCGCTGAGCGCGGCGGCCGCGAGCGCGGGGTCGATCACGGTCTCGCCGGTCAGCACCCGGCGGATCGCCGCGGCCAACTCCTCGACGGGGCCGTCCTTCACCAGGAAGCCGGCGGCCCCGGCCTCCATGGCCCGGCGCAGATAGCCGGGCCGCCCGAAGGTGGTCAGGATCAGCACCCGGCAGTCCGGCACCTGCTCGCGCAGCTCGGCCGCCGCGTCCAGGCCGCTCATGCCGGGCAGTTCGATGTCCAGCAGGGCTACGTCCGGGCGGTGAAGGAGCGCGGCGTCCACGATGGCGTCGCCCGCCGCGACCTGGGCGACGACCTCCAGGTCCTCCTCCAGACCGAGCAGCAGGGCGAGCGCGCCCCGCATCATTCCCTGGTCCTCGGCGAGCAGAACCCGCACGCTCTTCGCCGGGCGATGGTCCCGGGGTATCTCGTCCACGGCCCAAGGGTAGGGCGCGGGCGGGCCGCGGGCCCAACTAAAGAATCGACATAGTTCGGTTCCGGGAGGCTTGACGGTTCCTGACGGTGGCCCAACAATCGCCTCTGCATTGAGAGTTCGCCTTTGCAATTCCCGTGCCCGCACCCCCACTCGCAATTGTTCGGCATTTCGACCAGTGAATTTGTTTCGATAATTTCGTCGAACGCTGTTCGGGATATCGGACAATGAGGAGGCTCACCGTGTTCTCAAGACTCAGAACCGCGACCCTGGCGGCGCTCTCCGCGCTGATCACCGTGCTCGCACTCGCCGTCGGCGTCCCGCAGGCCCAGGCCGCCGGCTCGCTGCCCTGTGACATCTATGCCGCCGCGGGCACCCCCTGCGTCGCCGCGCACAGTCTGGTCAGGGCGCTGTACTCCGCGTACAACGGCTCGCTGTATCAGGTGCAGCGCGCCTCCGACAGCGCCACCACGAACATCGGGCTGCTGGCCGCCGGCGGATACGCCAACGCCGCGGCCCAGGACTCCTTCTGTTCCGGCACCACCTGCATCATCACCAAGATCTACGACCAGTCCTCGCGCCACAACGACCTCACGGTCGAGGGCGCGGGCGGCGCCGGAGCGGCCGATGTCGGGGCGCCCGCGGACGCCCTGCCGGTGACCGTCGGCGGGCACCAGGTCTACGGCCTGGAGATCTCGGCCGGCATGGGCTACCGGGACAACTCCACCTCGGGCGTCGCCACCAACGGCGGGGCCGAGGGGATGTACATGGTCACCTCCGGCACCCATGTCAACGGCAGGTGCTGCTTCGACTACGGCAACGCCGAGACGAACAACAAGGACACCGGCAACGGCCACATGGACGCGATCAACTTCGGCACCGAGTGCTGGTTCTCGCCCTGCTACGGCGGTGGACCCTGGGTGCAGGCCGACCTGGAGAACGGCCTGTTCCAGTCCAACCTCGGCTACAGCACGAACTCGTCCAACACGGGCACCGGCGCGCTGCCGTTCGTGACCGCGCTTTTGAAGAACAACGGCCAGGACCATTTCGCACTGAAATGGGGTAACGCGCAATCCGGCGGGCTGACCACCACCTATTCCGGCAGTGAGCCCACCAACGCGAGCGGTTACTCGCCCATGCACCAGGAGGGCGCGATCGTCCTGGGCACCGGCGGCGACAACAGCAACGGCTCCATCGGCTCCTTCTTCGAGGGCGTCATGACCTCCGGCATCCCGACGGACGCGGCCGACAACTCCGTCCAGGCCAACATCGCCTCGGTCGGCTACGGTGGTGCGACCGGCTCCACCGGTTCGCTGACGCCCGGTTCGGAGATATCGCTGAAGGCGACCACCTCCTGCTGCACCGCCGACTACATCCGGCACCAGAACAACGCGGCGGTCATCTCCGCCATCACGTCGAGCAGTTCGACCCTCGACAAGAACGACGCCACCTGGATCGTCCGCAAGGGCCTGGCCAACAGCTCCTGTGTCTCCTTCGAGTCGCGCAACTACCCCGGCGACTTCCTGCGCCACTACAACTTCAAGCTCTACCGCCAGCCCATGGACGGCACGGCGATCTTCAGATCCGACGCCACGTTCTGCCCGACGACCGGCAAGAGCGGCACGGGGACGTCGTTCGCGTCGTACAACTACCCGACCAGGTTCATCCGGCACTACAACCTCAACGTCTACGCGGCCAGTGACGGCGGCTCGAACGACTTCGACAGCGCCACGTCCTGGACGGACGACGTGAGCTGGGTGGTCAGCGCGCCCTGGGCGCCGTAACCGGCTCGGGGGCCGGCACGGCATCGCCGGGCTCCAGCGGGAGTTCGGCGGTGACCGTGAAACCGCCTCGCGGCGACGGTCCGGCCCGCAAGGAGCCGCCGGCCGCCGCGAGGCGCTCGGTCAGGCCCTTCAGGCCGGTGCCGCCGATGCCCGGGAGGGACGGCGAGGACGGCTCGCCCTCCACGGTGCCGTTGTCGGTGACGGTGAGGCGTACGCGCTCGAAGGCGCTGCTCACGCTGATCTCGCAACGGGTCGCGCCCGCGTGCCGTATGACGTTGGTGACCGCCTCCCGCACCACCCACGCGAGCAGCGCCTCGGTCTGCGGGGCGAGGGGCGCGCCCACGCGGCGCACCGTCGGCTCCACGCCGGCCGCGTCCAGCGCCGAGCGCGCCCGGTCGAGTTCGGTGCCGAGGCTGCCCTCGCGGTAGCCGGTCACGGCCTCGCGGATCTCCGTGAGCGCCTGGCGGCCGACGGACTCGATGTCGGCGATCTGGGCGAGCGCGGCGTCGAGGTCCCGCGGGGCGAGGCGGCGGGCCGCCTCCGACTTCACCACGATCACCGACATGGTGTGCCCGAGCAGGTCGTGCAGATCGCGGGAGAACCGCAGGCGCTCCTTCTCGACCGCCTGCAGGGCCAGCTTCTCGCGGGCGGCCTGCAGTTGCCGTACGGCCTCGGACAGGGAGAGGATCGCGGCCGTCACCATGGTCGACAGGAAGGTGCCGTAGCCGATGCTGCCCGGGTCCGACCCGCCGCGGAGAGCGGTGACGAGGGCGGCGAACGCGGCCAGCAGGATGCCCGTCCTGCCCAGCCACGGCCCGCGCACGACCGCGCCGGTCGCCAGGCCGAGCAGCGGGAAGAACATCAGCCAGTTGCCGCCGTAGCCGATGGCCAGACCCGTGGTCAGCAGGGCCATCACCAGCAGGGCCGCCCGGGTGGACCTCTCCTCGCGCTTCTCCTTCACAAAGGAGCGGAACGTCACATAGATGTACAGGGAGTTGAAGGCGAGCAGACCGACGCCGCCGATCACCGGGTTGGGGGTCTTGCCCTGGAGCAGGTTGGAGAAGGAGCCCATCCCCATCAGCAGCCAGGGCAGCAGAGCGAAGCCGGTGGCCGGCGGGCCCATGCTGTCGGGGACCTTCCCGCCCTTGCGGGCGGCCTTCTGCTGTTCCTTGAAGCGCTCCATGTCGCTCTTCCACACGGCCCGCGACGCCTGCCAGACCCCCAGCAGGCCCAGCACCTTCCGCCGCCATGTCATGTCACAGTCCATCTCATGCCCCCCGGTCAGATGTTCCCCGCGCTGCGTCGGTACGACAGCACAGCGTACGAACCGAATGCCAGCAGCCACAGGGTCAGCACCGCGAGCGCGCCGGGCGCCGGGGCGTGGCCGGCCGCGACCGACGTGCCCAGCTGGGCGAAGCGGTACGTCGGCGTGTATCCCGAGAGGGTGCGCAGCCAGTCCGGGAACAGCGTGACAGGGAACCACAGACCGCCCAGGACGGCCAGGCCGAGGTTGCAGGCCATGTTCGCCACGCCGGTGGTCTGCCCGGTCAGCCGGTAGCCGTTGCCCAGGCCCAGCAGCGTGAACGGCACCGAGCCCAGCCACAGCAGCAGCGCGATCGTCGCCCACTGCCAGGCGTCCAGCCGTACGCCGTTCAGCAGTCCGCCGGCCACGAGCACGGCCACGATGGCCGGCAGCACGGTCACGGAGCCGGTCAGCGTCCGCCCGATCACCACCTGACGCGGCGTCATCGGCGTCACCCTCAGCTGCCGCAGCCACCCGATCGCCCGATCCTCGGCGACCCCGCCACCGGTGTTCAGCGCACACCCGACGGCACCGTAACCGGCCATCCCGACCATCGCCCCGGTCTTCCAACCCCCGTCGTCCGCACCGAGGTGGGTGAAGAGCAGATACATCAGCACGGGCATCGCGATCCCGCCGATGACGAAACCGGCGTCGCGGAGGGTCCGGCGAACCTCAAGCCGCAGGTAGTCGAGCATTACGACGCCTCCGTTTCGCGCGGGCCATGCAGTGCCGGCCCGTGCAGCCCAGCCCGTCCGGGGGCGGAGCCTCCGTGCGCGGTCAGCAAGAGAAACGCCTCGTCCAGAGAGGCCGGCGCGACCTCCAACCCCCGTATCGCATCCAGCCCGGCGAGCGCCATCACCGTCGCGTCCGAGTCGTCGGTACGCAGTCGCACCCGATCCCCCCGCACCTCCAACGACAGCACTCCGGGCAGCAGTTCGAGCCCAGCGGTGCCCCGTCCCGCCAGGTCGAAGGCGACCAGGCTCCCGCCCACCGCCCGCTTCAGCTGTTCGCCCGTGCCGTCGGCGACGATCCGGCCGGCGTCGATGACGAGGATGCGGTCGGCGTAAGCGTCCGCCTCCTCCAGGTGGTGCGTGGAGAACAGCACCGTGTGGCCGAGGCGGGCGTACGACCGCATCGACGCCCAGAAGGCGTGCCGCGCCTCCACGTCCAGCGCTGCCGTCGGCTCGTCCAGGACGATCAGCGCGGGGTTCCCGGCGAGGGCCACCGCGAAGCGCACGCGCTGCGTCTGCCCGCCGGACAGCCGGTCCACCCGGCGCCCCGCGAGATCGGCGATCCCGGCCAGCTCCAGGGCCCGCGCGACCGGCATCGGCGCCGGATAGCGGCCGGCCACGAAGGTGACCAGCTCCCGCACGGTGACCCGGGGGACCGCACGGCCCTCCTGGAGCATGGCTCCGACCCGCCCCGCCCGCACCGAGGCCTCCGGTGGGCCGCCGAACAGCTCGACGCCGCCTTCGTCGGGCTCGGTCAGGCCGAGCAGCAGTGAGATGGTGGTGGACTTGCCGGCGCCGTTGCGGCCGAGCAGAGCCACCGTTTCGCCCCGCGAGATGCGCAGGTCCACGCCCTGGACAGCACGCACGCTGCCGAAACTCTTGACCGCCCCCGTGAAGGACACCGCGGGCGGTGTCCCCGTCGTCTTCGTCATGCCTACGACGCTACGAACCCCGGGCCCCGCCCGGCAGATGCGCTTGTAGGGACTCGGGCAGGACAAATGTCACGGATGGCCCGCGGCCATGGAACTGACACGGCGTCAGGAGCCTTCACAAGTACGGACCACTGGGCTATACAGAGGGCGCCGGACTGGAACGCGTTCTAGATCGGCCACCGTGACGACCTCGGCGCGGCCGACGGTGCGGACGGCCGCGCCGGGGTCTTGAGCCATCCGAACCACCAGGAGCCGTATGCCCATCGACGCAGCGAAGGCCCTCGCCGCCGAACCCCGGTCCGGTGAGATCACCTGGGACCGCAAGGACGTCCAGCTCTACCACCTCGGCATCGGCGCCGGCCTCCCCGCGACCGACCCCGACGAGCTGCGCTACACCCTGGAGTCCCGGCTGCAGGTCCTGCCGAGCTTCGCCACCGTCGCGGGCTCCGGCTCGCCCGGCGTGATCAGCGGTCTGTCCATGCCGGGCATCGACGTCGACCTCGCCAAGGTCCTGCACGGCGGCCAGTCGCTGACCCTGCACCGCCCGATCCCCGTCGAGGGCACGGCGACCGCCACCGGCCGGATCGCCGCCGTCCACGACAAGGGCAAGGCGGCCGTCCTGGTCATGCGCACCGAAGTCGCCGACGCTGACGGCCCGTTGTGGACCAACGACGCCCAGATCTTCGTACGGGGAGAGGGCGGGTGGGGTGGCGACCGCGGCCCCTCGACCCGCCTGGAACCACCCGCCGGTGAGCCCGACCGGATCGTCGAACGCGCCATCCGCGAGGACCAGGCCCTGCTCTACCGCCTCTCCGGCGACTGGAACCCCCTGCACGCCGACCCCGACTTCGCCAAGCGCGCCGGCTTCGAGCGGCCCATCCTGCACGGGCTGTGCACCTACGGCATGACGCTCAAGGCCGTCGTCGACACGCTGCTCGGCGGGGACGTGAGCCGGGTGCGGTCCTACGGCACCCGGTTCGCCGGGGTCGTGTACCCGGGGGAGACCCTGCGCATCCGGATGTGGCAGGGGGACTCCCGGGTGAGGGTCGCCGTCAGCGCGGTGGAGCGGGACGACGCGCCCGTCCTCGCCGACACGATCGTCGAACACTCCTGAGCCATAACGCCGTCGAGGGGAGCCGCACCATGCGAGCAGCCGTACTGCACGAGATCGGCCAGGACAAGCTGGAGGTCCTCGACGACGTCGAGGCGGTGGGCTTCGGGCCCGGGCGGGTGAGGATACGGGTGCGGGCCACGGGCCTGTGCCACTCGGATCTGTCCGCCATGAACGGGGTGCTGCCGCAGCCGGCACCCTTCGTGCCGGGACATGAGGGTGCGGGCGAGATCCTCGAAGTCGGTGAAGGCGTGAGCCACTTGAAGCCGGGTGACCGGGTCGTCGTGTGCTGGCTGCCGGCCTGCGGCGCGTGTCCCGCCTGCAAGCGCGGCCAGACCGAGCTCTGTCTCGCCGGGTTCATGAACGCCGGCACCCCCAACTTCAAGCGCCCCGGCGGCGATGTGTTCGGCTTCGCCGGGACCGGCACCTTCGCCGAGGAGGTCGTCGTCGACGCGGGCTGCGCGGTGCCGATTCCGGACGATGTCCCCTTCGACATCGCCGCGTTGATCGGCTGCGGGGTGACCACCGGGCTCGGTGCCGCCCTCAACACCGCCGATGTGGAGGCCGGTTCGTCGGTCGCCGTCATCGGGTGCGGGGGCGTCGGCATCTCCGCGATCCAGGGCGCGCGGCTCAAGGGCGCGGCGGAGATCGTCGCCGTCGACCCGGTCGCCTCACGCCGTGAGTCCGCGCTCAAGTTCGGAGCCACCAGGGCCGTTTCGCCCGACGAACTGGCCGCCGCCAAGCAGGAGGTCACCGGCGGCGAGGGCTTCGACTACGTCTTCGAGGTCGTCGGCAGGTCGGCCACCGCCCGCACGGCGTACGAGAACACCCGGCGCGGCGGCACCCTCGTGGTCGTCGGCGCGGGCGCCATGGACGACTTCCTCCAACTCAACATGTTCGAGCTGTTCTTCGACGAGAAGCGGATCCTGCCGTCGATGTACGGCGGCGGCGACGTCCTGCGCTCCTACGAGCGCACCATCGCCCTGTGGCGGGCCGGTCGCGTCGACCTGGAGGGCCTGATCACGCACCGGGTGCCGCTGGGCGAGATCAACGAGGCGCTGGACCAGATGCGGACGGGCGCGGCGCTGCGTACGTGCATCGAGATCTGACGGGGGTGTCCGTGTCGCTGCCACTCGAAGGACTGTCGGCCATCGTCACCGGCGCCGGCCGGGGCTTGGGCCGGGCCGAGGCGCTCGAACTCGCCCGGCTCGGCGCGGCCGTCGTCGTCAACGACTACGGCCAGCCCGGCCGGGACGGCTCGGGGGAGGCCTCCACGGGCCCCGCCGAGGAGGTCGCCGCCGAGATCCGCGAGGCCGGCGGTCGCGCGGTCGCCCACACCGGGGACGTGGCCGACTTCCAGCAGGCCCGGCAACTGGTGCAGTTGGCGGTGAGCGAGTTCGGCAAGCTCGACGTCCTCGTCAACAACGCGGGCATCCTGCGCGACCGCATGGTCTTCTCCATGACCGAGGGCGAGTGGGACTCGGTGATCCGGGTCCACCTCAAGGGCCACTTCAACACGACCCACTTCGCGGCCGCGCACTGGAGGGAGCGGTCCAAGGCTGAGGGCGGCCCGGTGTACGGCCGTATCGTCAACACCTCGTCCGAGGCCTTCCTGGCGGGATCGGCGGGACAGCCCAACTACGCCGCCGCGAAAGGCGGGATCGTCGGCCTGACCACCTCGACGGCCCTCGCCCTCGCCAAGTACGGCGTCACGGCCAACGCCATCTGCCCGCGCGCCCGCACCCGGATGACCGAGGACGTCTTCGCGGGCTTCGAGCAGCCGGTCGAGGGCCTCGACCCGCTCGCGCCCGAACATGTAGCACCGCTCGTCGGCTACTTGGCCTCGCCCGCCGCGTCCCGCGCCAACGGCCAGCTGTTCGTGGTGCACGGCGGCATGGTGGCGGTGGTGGACCGGCCGAGGGTGCGGGCGAAGTTCGACAGCAAGCAGGACACCTTCACCTACGACGAGTTGGACGCCGTACTCAGTCCGCACTACGCGGAGCGGCCGGAGGGGGAGACGTTCGGGGCGGCCGAAGTACTCGGCCTCAAGCGGACGTAGACACAAGGAAGGGGCCCGCACATCGTCGGTGATGTGCGGGCCCCTTCGTGTGTACCCTCAGGCAGCTGCCTCGGTGTCCTCGGCCGGCTTGCGGTGGCGGCCACGAGGGGCCGTGTCACCGTCCTGGACCGAACCCGCGCCCCGGTGACGGCCGTGACCGGCGTCCTCCTGGGCATCGGCGGACAGCGGCTGCATGGTGCTTGTGTCGCTCATCGGAAGGATTCACCCCGTCAACACGATCTTTCTTACAGCCCGGCGAGTTTAACCAGCGGACCTCGGGTCGAATCCAGGCGGGCACGCCCATCGGCACTACTTCGTTACAAGACGTGCCAGAGGAGCCTCCCGCAGCGGCACAGGACGCGGTGCGGCGGGCTCCGGAGGATCCGGTTCCGATGCCGACGTCGCCTGCACGGCCGTATCGGCCGTGCACGCTGTATCGGCACCCACCGGATCCTCCGGTCCCCCGTCCTCCGATCCCCCCGATCCCCCCGTTTCCCCCGAGGGCGCCGCCATCCGCGCCACGCCGCACGGCACCTCGGCCGTCGCGTACGGCAGATGCAGCACCCCGTCCCTGGTCCACAGCCCCGCGCCCGTCAACCACCCCTCCGGCGCCGGGAGATGGAGCATCTGCCGGCGGTCCGGCCGCCACAGCCCCACCCAGCCGCCCATCGGCCCGTCCACCCTGAGCGCCACCGCACAGCTCTCCGGCATCAGGACCAGCCCCGGCTGGATGGCGAACGGTGTGACCGTGCAGTCCGGCACCCGCAGGCACTCCGGGAAGCGGACCGGCAGGGTGCTGCCGAGCACGCCCCAGCCCAGCCGGTCCTCGCCCGGCGACGGCGCGTCCGAGCGGATGAGGAGCAGTCCGCTGTCCGGGTCGGCCAGCAGCAGCCGGTCGTCGCTGCCGTCGGTGATCTGGAGGAAGGGGGAGACCTCGCCGCCCCGCTCCAGGTCGACCACGATCGTCTTGGTCGGGCCGCCGACCTCCCGGTCGAGGGCGAGCATCCGGCCCGCGTGGTCCAGCCACGCCCCGCCCGAGCAGCGGCCCGGGATCTCCGTCAGGTGCTCGGGACCGAAGGCCCCGCCCGCCACCAGCCACAGCGTGCTGGAACGCCGGCCGACCGCGAGCGCGTACGCCTTCTCGCCGCACGGCGCCGGCGGCAGCAGCGACAGACGGGTCCCCTCGTCCGGGCACTCGACCGCGCCGAGCAGCACTTCGCCGGTGCCGGGGCCGCTCGGATAGAGAAGGGAGAAGACGTGCCGTCCCTCCGTCATCCGCCGGATCAGCACCCGTCCGTCACCCATCGGCTGCACCTCGGTGCCGGGCTCCTCGGGCTGGTTGCCGGGCAGCGGGACGGCGTACGGCTCCGGGCCGTCCAGCGTCCAGCGCTCCGGGAACCAGGAGTCGCCGTCCAGCGTGAGGCGGGCGGCATAGGCACCGTCCGCGGTGATGGCGCAGCCTGCCCGCGGGGCACCGTCCTCGAGGGCGGTCTCGGGCTCGTACGCACAGGCCGTCATCGTCTGGTCACCTCCGGCCACGACGCTAGTTTTCGCACGCACACGCGTGACATCACGAGGCTCCTGCTTCACACATAAGGGTGGCAGCGGAACGATTCGCCTGAGGGAACGGGGGCGGGTGTGCTGGGCGTGGCCGACCGGGAGCCCCGCGCCCTCGGTACCCGTCGGCTTCGGTTCAGCCGCCCGGATCAGCCAGGTAGCCTTTCAGTCGTGCCCCGTCTGTCTGAAGTCATCGCCGCGCTGGAGAACCTGTGGCCCGCCGAGCGGGCCGAGTCCTGGGACGCGGTCGGCACCGTCGTGGGCGACCCCGACCAGGAGGTCGGCAGGGTCCTGCTCGCGGTCGACCCGGTCCAGGAGATCGTCGACGAGGCGGTGAAGCTGGGCGCCGACCTGCTGGTCACCCACCACCCGCTCTATCTGCGCGGTACGACGACGGTCGCGGCCACCCACTTCAAGGGCCGTGTCGTGCACACCCTCATCAAGAACGACATCGCGCTCCACGTCGCCCACACCAACGCGGACACCGCCGACCCGGGCGTGAGCGACGCCCTGGCCGGAGCGCTGGACCTCCGGGTCGTACGACCCCTCGTGCCGGACCCGGCCGACCCGCAGGGGCGCCGCGGCCTGGGCCGTGTCTGCGAGCTCGACCATCCGCTCCCGCTCCGCGAGTTCGCCCGGAAGGCCGCCGAGCGGCTGCCCGCCACCGCGCAGGGCATCCGCGTCGCCGGCGACCCCGAGGCGACGATCCGCACGGTCGCCGTCAGCGGCGGCTCCGGCGACAGCCTCTTCGACCAGGTCCGCGCGGCCGGCGTCGACGCCTTCCTCACCGCGGACCTGCGCCACCACCCGACCTCCGAGGCGGTGGCCCAAAGCCCCCTCGCGCTGCTCGACGCGGCGCACTGGGCCACCGAGTGGCCCTGGTGCGAGCTGGCCGCCACCCAGCTCGACGAGATCTCCGACCGGCATGGATGGGACCTGCGCGTCCACGTGTCCAAGACGGTCACCGACCCCTGGACGGCCCACGCGGCCTCCTCTGAATCAACCGCAGGAGCCCCCAACTGAACGCCGCGCCCGCCGACCAGATCCGACTCCTCGACGTCCAGTCCCTCGACGTACGTCTGCAGCAGCTCGCGCACCGGCGCAGGTCGCTGCCCGAGCACACCGAGATCGAGTCGCTGACCAAGGACCTCACCCAGCTGCGCGACCTGCTCGTCGCCGCGCAGACCGAGGAGAGCGACACCGCCCGCGAGCAGACCAAGGCCGAGCAGGACGTGGACCAGGTGCGCCAGCGCGCCGCCCGCGACCAGCAGCGTCTGGACTCCGGCGCGGTCACCTCCCCGAAGGACCTGGAGAACCTCCAGCGCGAGATCGCCTCCCTCGCCAAGCGGCAGGGCGACCTCGAGGACGTCGTCCTGGAGGTCATGGAGCGCATCGAGTCCGTGCAGGAGCGGGTGCGCGAGCTGACCGAGCGGGTCTCCTCCGTCCAGTCGAAGATCGACGACGCGACCGCGCGCCGGAGCGCCGCCTTCGAGGAGATCGACGGGGAGGTGGCCACGGTGACGAAGGAGCGCGAGGTCATCGCCGGCACGATCCCCGCCGACCTGCTGGGGCTCTACGACAAGCTCCGCGACCAGCAGGGCGGCATCGGCGCGGCCAAGCTGTACCAGCGCACCTGCCAGGGCTGCCGCCAGGAGCTGTCCATCACCGACTTCAACGACGTCCGCGCGGCCGCCCCCGACACGGTGGTGCGCTGCGAGAACTGCCGCCGCATCCTGGTGCGTACGGCCGAGTCCGGTCTCTAGGAGTCTGCGCCGTGCGGGAGTTCATCGTCGAGGCGGACGGCGGGTCGCGGGGCAACCCGGGTCCGGCCGGCTACGGATCGGTCGTGCTGGACGCGACGACGGGGGAGACGCTGGTGGAGGCCGCCGAGTACATCGGCGTCGCCACGAACAACGTCGCCGAGTACCGGGGGCTGCTGGCGGGCCTGCGAGCCGCCCATCAGCTCGACCCCGCCGCCACGGTCCACGTCCGTATGGACTCCAAGCTGGTCGTCGAGCAGATGTCGGGCCGCTGGAAGATCAAGCACCCGGACTTGAAGCCGCTGGCGATGGAGGCGGCGCGGGTGTTCGCGGCCGACCGGGTGACGTACGAGTGGATCCCGCGCGAGCAGAACAAGCACGCGGACCGGCTGGCCAACGAGGCGATGGACGCGGGTGGTCGGGGCGAGCAGTGGTCGGCGTCGGCCTCCACGGCCGAGCTGGACGCCGCTGCTTCGTCCGCCGCGAGCGCCACGCAGGGCGGAGTCGCGAAGGCCGACGCCGACGTCCGGGCCGCCACCGCCGTCGCGTCCCCCGGCTGGGCCCCCGCCGACATGGGCGCCCCCGCGACCTTCGTGCTGCTGCGGCACGGTGAGACGCCGCTGACGCCTCAGAAACGGTTCTCCGGAAGCGGTGGCACCGACCCGTCCCTGTCCGACATCGGCCGGGACCAGGCCGAGCGCGCCGGAGCCGCCCTCGCCCGCCGAGGCACCATCCAGGCCATCGTCGCCTCGCCCCTCACCCGGACCCGCGAGACCGCCGGCATCGTCGCCCGGCACCTGGGTCTGGAGGTGAGCGTCGACGACGGGATCCGGGAGACGGACTTCGGTGCCTGGGAGGGCCTGACCTTCGGCGAGGTCCGCGAGCGCTACCCCGACGACATGACCGCCTGGCTCGCCGACCCCGAGGCCCGGCCCTCCGGCGGCGGCGAGAGCTTCGCGGCGACGGCGACCCGTATCGCCGCGGCCCGCGACAAGCTGGTGGCGGCGTACGCGGGCCGCACGGTCCTGCTGGTCTCCCACGTCACACCGATCAAGACCTTCGTACGCCTGGCTCTGGGCGCGCCGCCCGAGTCGCTGTTCCGCATGGAACTCTCGGCGGCCTCGCTGTCCGCGGTGGCCTACTACGCGGACGGCAACGCGAGCGTACGGCTCTTCAACGACACGTCACACCTGAGGCCTTAGCCCGGCGGCCGCGCGGGCCAGCGACTCCACCCGGTCCCAGTCCCGCGCGGCGATCGCGTCCGCGGGCAGCATCCACGTCCCGCCCACGCAGCCGACGTTGGGGAGAGCCAGATAGTCGGCCGCGTTGCCGGGACCTATCCCTCCGGTCGGACAGAACCGCGCCTGCGGCAACGGCCCGGCGAGCGACTTCAGATACGCCGTACCGCCCGCCGCCTGTGCCGGGAAGAACTTCATCTCCCGCACCCCGCGCTCGAGCAGCGCCACGACCTCCGACGTGGTCGACACCCCCGGCAGGAACGGCACCCCGGACGCCCGCATGGCCTCAAGCAGTACGTCCGTCCACCCCGGGCTGACCAGGAAGCGCGCCCCGGCCGCCACCGTCTCCTTCACCTGGCCCGGTGTGATGACGGTCCCGCCACCGACCACGGCCTCGGGCACCTCGGCGGCGATCGCCCGGATCGAGTCGAGCCCGGCAGGCGTCCGCAGGGTCACCTCGATCGCGCACAGCCCACCGGCGACGAGCGCGCGGGCGAGCGGTACGGCATCGGCGGCGTCCTCGATGACGACGACCGGGATGACGGGTGCGAGATCCAGCAGCGAGGGGGAGGACATAACGCCATCCTGCCCAAGTGATGCAGCATACGCAAAAGGCGTTGCGCAGAGTGCAATGTAATGGTCGATGCTGCGGATGATCTTCGTGTGCGGGTGGCGGTCGCACCGGTCGCCGACCTGTGGGCGCGGCTGAGCCGGGGCAGCGGGCTGTCGCTCGCCGGGCACTCGGGCGGGAGATGCAGCGGCTGGCCGGCCTGGCCGACGAGAAGGCTGCGCCGCAGCTGCTGGCGGACCGGCTGACCGACCGGGTGGCGGAGGCCGGCGGTCAGGCGCTGGTGCGGGATCCGCTGGGCTGGCTGCTCGGTCACGGCCTGGTCCAACGGCCGGCCTGCCCGGATCCGCGCTGTGATGACGGGACCCGCCTCGATACCCGGGGCGAGTGCGCGTCCTGTGCCTCGCTGCTCGCCGACCGGCGCGCGGTGCGAGCCCGGGTTCGTGCCGAGGCCGCGGCGGACCTACCGGGCGCGGGTGTTGCCGAGCCGCGAGCCGTGTCCGAGCTGCGGCTGCGGGAGCACGCCGTGCTCGAGGCGGAGCGGGTCCAGCTCCGGCAGGCCCGCGCGGCCGCGGAGGTGGAGGGGCGGCGTGCGGCCGTGGCCCGGCGCCATGCGGCGGAGGCGGAGGCTGAGGCGGCGCGGTGGGCGGCGCCGTGCGCGGAGTGCGGACTGCCGGGCGCGGCAGGCCTGTGTCCGCAGTGCACCTTCCAACGCCGTACGGACAACGTGGTGCGCGAGGCGGTCGACCTGGCCGTCTCGGTACAGGCGGACCTGACGGACCCGGACCAGGTCGCGGACCTGACGGCACGCTGCGAGGCCGACACCCGGGCCCTGATCTCCGAGGTGTGCCGTCGCCGCGGCGGCGACGAGGCCTGGATGGCCTACGCCGCGCAGGAGGTCGCCGAACAGGTCCGGGACGAGCGTCGGGTTGCCGCCCTGCGGCGGCTGACCGGGAGCGAGGAAGCTGTGGCGGAGGCCGACGCCGCGTACGAGGCGGCGCTGCGCCAGCGTCCCCGCGACCGCCAGGCCGCCGCGGATGACGCCGGCCGCCGTACCGCGGGATGCCTGCTGCGTAACCGGATGGGACAGCTGCAGTTGGTTCGGGCACGGGCGGCGGCCGGGCAGGCCCGCCGCAGGTCGGCTTAGCGGGCTGCCGGCATGTCAGTTCCGGCCGGTAGCCTGGGAGTTACTCCCAGTGGCGAGCCCGGCGCGCGTCGTCCGGTCAGACACTGGAGCACATCGGTTGAGTGAGTGTTTTTGAGCCCCGGTCGCTCTCGACTTCCTCGTGGTTTGATGGCGATGTGAGTCCGAATGTGGCCTGGTCCGACTGCCATCAGATCTCTGGTCACTCCACGCAGCGCTCGTTCGTGATCAACCGGCCACTCTCGGCAGTTCCTGGCACCGTATGGGCGCCGAGCAGTCGGTCAGAGCCAGTTCCTCTGGTATTGCTGGGGCACGGTGGCAGCGGACACCGGCACAGCGACCGAATCTTGTCGATGGCCGACTTGATCACATCTTCTGGCTGCGCGGCCGCAGCGATCGATGGCCCGTTCCACGGTGAGCGGATGGCATCACCTCTCACGCCGACGGAGTACCAGGGCAGGATGGCCGCAGAGGGCCTCGGTCAGGTGCTGGACCGCATGGCTGACGACTGGGTCGCCACCTGCGACGCTTTGGCCGGGGCGGGTATTGCCGACCGAACCCGTCAGGCCTACTTCGGGTTATCCATGGGGACCCGCTTCGGCCTTGCTGCGGCGCGCGCCCTCGGACCGGAGCTGAAGTGCGCCGTGTTCGGGAAGTTCGGTACGCAGTCGATCATCAATCCCGGGCTTCACGCTCCGGACCGCGTCTTGAACGATGCCTCTGCCATCACCGCACCAGTCCTCTTCCATCTGCAGTGGGACGACGAAGTCTTTCCACGCTCGGGGCAACTCCAGCTGTTTGACGCCTTCGCGAGCCCGGACAAGGAACTTCATGGCTTCGCGGGCGGACACCGCCGCACCCCGGAACACGCTCCTGCTATCTGGCACACATTCATCAACCGCCACATCGTCTGAGCAGGGGTTATCTGGGATTGGGCAGGCATCGGTGTGGTTGATGACGCTCGTGGACAGGACTGGTTCAGGCCGTCGACTTCGGCTTCTTCGCCCAGCCGGCAGCGGGCTTCTTGCGAGTCACTCGCCTGGTCATGAGTGACCAGTTCAGGTGGGCCTCGGAATGCTGAGCGGACGTGTCGGTTCCTTCCCCGCGCGGGCCGGACGCCGAGTTGGTGCCAGCATGGGGCGCGCCAGCTGACGGTGCCGTGGCCGCGGTGCACTCTGGCGATACACCGCCACCGCACCATGGACTACGACGGCGTGAACGTCTACCGGCCGCAGGCCGGCCCTGATCCAGCCGCTGTCCGCGAGGGCGGGGAAGCTTCATCCTCCTCGTCCACCAGCTCTACTGCTCCAAGTGATCCAACCGCAGTTGCTATGCATGCAACTGGCGGTCCACGCGCATCCGGTTGGGCTCCCTTGATAACAGGTCACACGTCCTCGTCCTGTGGGTCTTCCCTCTGCTCACGTAGCCGGGACAGCAAATCGAGAGACTTCTCAAGATCGACCTGGTAGACCGCTGGATGTTCACGGGCCAACTCGCGCCGGATGCCCACGGCTTCGGTGATCGCCACCAGTGCCTCCTCCGGCCGCCCCAGACCCCCCAGCCGGATGGCGAGGTTGTTCAGGCTCAAGGCGAGGCCGGGCAGCTGATCGGGGTCATCCTTGGCGCGTTCACGTCGCCTATCGGTGATGAGCTGGGTCAGGTGGGCGGCCCAGGGTGCGAGGTTGTGGCTTGTGCGGGGCAGACGGTCTGCCCACTGCTCCAGGCTGGCGAGCGCGACGTCCGGCGTGTTGGTGATCTGGTGCAGGGCGTCGAGGAGGGGCTGAGGTCGTTCGGTCTGGGTGACGACGTCGATGGCCGGAAGAGTCAGGGCGTCGGCATGTCGTGTGCACAACTCGGTCAGGTAGGCGTCGAGTTGATGCTCATAAGCGAGGTGGGCGGCGGCACGGGTGTACACGGTGAGGAGTTGGCCGGCCTGTCTGCCGGTGATGCCGGGGATGAGGTGGTGGGCGAGGTCGGGGTGGGAGTGGAGGTGGAGGCCGATGAAGCGTTCGGCGAGCTTGTCGGGTTGGAGGGTGCCCCAGGTGCTGCCGGGGGTGGTGGGGTAGAGGCTGGTGATCCATTCACGGATGGCGGTGAGCCGGTCGATGGGCAGTCCGGCCAGCGCGGGGATGCGGGTGAGGAGTTCGTGGGCCTGCGCGGGGGTGTCGGCGCCGGCGAGGTGGGCGGCGGTGAGTGTTTCAGTGAGGGTGGTGATGGTTCGGGTGGGGTGGAGTCCGAGGGCGGTGGCGGTCGTGGTCCAGTAGCGGCGTTCGTGGACGAGGAGGCGGTCTTCGACCGTGCCGTGTCCGTCCGGGGTGGTCGGGGCGCTGTCTGGGGTGTGCCGGCGGGCGGCGTCGAGGAGGTCGGCGAGGGCGGTCATGTGGAGGGTGAGCGCGGTTTCCAGGCCGGGCCGGTCCAGACGGGCGGGTGTGGGGTGGGGGGCGCGTGGTGCGGTGAGGTGGTGGGCCAGGGCGGGCCAGTCGTGGTGCTGCCAGCCGCGTACGCAAGGTAGCTGTGCGGCGTAGCCGTGGACGGCTTCGTGGTAGGCGTCGGTGCGGGAAGAACCGGCTTCCGGTTCGAGGACGGGCAGTTCGATGGTGGGGGTGCCGTCCAGGAGTTCTTCGGTGAGGTGGCTGTGGGCGTGGAGTTGCTGCCACCAGTCGCCGGCAGCCCGGGCCACCAGGAGGAGTTTGAAGGGGGGCGGCCGGTGTGGCGGGCGGCGGTGTGCAGCAGGGCGGTGAGTTGGGGGGTGCGGGTTTCGGCGTAGTCGACGACGACGAGCAGGTGAACGGTGGCCGCGGCCAGGACGGTGAGCGTGTCGGCGGACATGTCGGGGCGCAGCCACAGGGCGGTCCAGCGCTGCTGGGTGAGGGTGGTGGCGAGGTGCTGGGCCAGGCGGGTTTTGCCCTGTCCGCCGGGGCCGTGCAGCAGCAGTGCGGAGAAGCCCGGTTCGCCCGCCCAGGTGCTGAGGCGGTCGAGGAGGCGGGTGCGGCCGCGGAAGGGGACGGTCTGGCGGCGGGCGCGCAGCAGGGCCGCGGGGGAGCCGGCCAGCGTGCCGGCCGGATCGGCGGGTTCGCTCAGGTGCTGCCATTCGGCGGGTTCGAGGACTGGTGCAGCGTGGTGGGACAGGTGGTCGGCGAGGGCCGTGCGGAAGGCGGGGGCGTTGAAGAGGACGTAGGTGGGGACGGCTTCGAGGGCGGCGTGGGCGTGGCCGGCCGGGTCGGTGGCGATGACGCCGGTCAGCAGGTCGCCGCAGAACAGGGCGGCCCCGGACAGTCCGCCCCAGGGCGAGGAGCCGTCAGCGGGGGGTTGCGGGGGGTGTTGGTCGAGGTGGAGGACGTAGCGGCTGCCGATGTGGCGGTCGCCGGGGTTGAGGGTGCCGGTCGGGTGCCAGGTGTCGGCCGGCCGGCCCTCGCGCTGCACCAGGTCGGGCCCGCCCCAGGTTTCGCACGGTGTGCCGGGCTGGTCGGTGGCCAGCCGGCCCCACCGTGGGGGAGCGTCGGGCAGCGGGGCGAAGGCCGGGTCGGCGATGTCGAGGAGGGCGGCGTCGTCGCGGCCCGCGGGGGTGCCGCGCCAGATCACGGTGGCCGACCACACGTCCGTCCGGCCGGGCCGGAACACCGGCACCGTGTGGCCGGGGTCGGGGACGACATGAGCGGACGTCAGGACCAGCCGCCGGCCGATCACATAGCCTGATCCCCGCCCGAACGGTCCCTGTTCGGCGACCACCCGCTCACGTTCCACCCAGCACCCCCGAATACCGTCCGCGCCGCGCCTGGCTCCTCAGGTCTACGGCTCGATGTGCCCGGACACGTCACCGGGACCGGCCGCTTGATCGGCGCGGCCGTGAATCAGCAGATCGCCGCCGCCGGCCTGTTGCGGGGTGAGGGAGATCTTCACGCGGTGGGTGCGGGAGCGTCCGAGGCCGGCTTCCGCCTCCCCGGTGACCACCCACGCCTTGAAGCCGGCCTTGGCCTTCGCGTCCGCACGCAGTTCCACCGCGAATTCCAGCTCGACCGGCCCGACCTTGAACGCAAGGCTCTGTCCCGCGCCCTGGGCCGCGGCCTCCAGCAGCTCGTCGCGCACCGCGGCCACATCCTTCACGAGTTCGATCTCCACCGCGGTTCCCCCTCATTCCCGTGCCCCGGCTCTGCTCCTGACGGCAGGTCAGGGCGTTTTGTGCAGGTCACTCACGGTAGAAGAAGACACAGGACAGCCGCAGCCAGTTCCACGTCCCCGCAGCATGCTGAGCGGCGTCTCGAGAGGGTCGCAAACGGGGTGACTGCCGCAGGGTCTGCCCGTACTACGGCTGCTGTCGCGAAAGACGATCAGGGTGAGTCTGGTTGAGGGGCGCGGGGCGGTGCACGGCACGGAGTACCGGATGTGGGCGGGCCTGGCCCGGCCGGACGACGTACTGGAGGAGGCGCTGGCCGCGGTCGTCGACAGCTGCGAGCGATTAATTGGGGCGCGCTCTGAGTGACGCCTGTGGTCTGATGTCATGGACGCGACGGGGGGACGCGTGAGTTGACCGATGTGCCCCTGTCGGCATGACCAAAACAGGGGGTACAACTTGAGATTGAGAAATCTGCTGTCCGTCGGGGCTGTCGCGGTGGGGCTGCTGGGTGGCTCCTTGACCAGCGCGCAGGCTTCCGACGGCGCCCCGTCTTCCGCGCCGGTCCCGGCTGTCATCACGCCGAAGACGACCGCCGCGCAGGCGAAAGCGGCCTGTGAGGCCCGGCTGCAGGCCGCACGGAATTCCGGAAGCGGGCAGCCGGTCGCCTGCGTCACCTGGGGGACGAAGTCCTCCGCCGCCGGCCGCCAGGCAGCCATCACCGCGTGGCCCGTGCCGAGCTGGTGCACCGACCACGGCGCCAATGCCACCTGGTACGTCACCCGGTTCAAGGCCTGCGGTGTCTTTCCTGCGGACCTGACCGTGACGGATCCCCGCTCGGGTGAGGTGGTCGGGCGCATGCACTACCTGGTCGTCGCCTACGCCTACAGCGCCTACGACATCAACCGGTGGGCCTACCAGGTCGAGGTCGAACAGGTCAGCGCCTCGGGCGCGGCCGTGGGCAGCAGTGCGGACGGCTCGGGCACCTGCGCGGGCAAGTGCAAGGTGAACGACAGCAAGTTCCCCTCCCAGCCGCTGAGTTCGAGCAAGAACGCCGTCGGCCAGTTCTTCTTCGACAGCACCATCCGTGCCACTCCCAAGGGCGACAAGGGCGAGGGCCAGGGGGCGGCCAGCTGGAGCTTCACCAACCCTTCCTGGGACGGGCCGTCCACCGCGTCGACGCTGCCCACACCGCCCGTGCGATGCGACAACGCGCTGCCGGGAACGTCCCGGATCGGCTGCGTCATGCCCTACATTCCCGAGATGGTGTACGCCAAGAGCGGGCCGTACCCCGAGCTCGCCAAGCACATCGCGTACGCGCAGAACACAAAACACCTGCCGGGCAAGCACGGCACGAAGAAGTACCTGACCCGGCTCACCGACAAGACGAAGATCAAGAAGAACCGGAACAAGGCATGCCCCTCCAGCCGTCACCGGCCCACGGGCAAGGAGTGCGACGAGTACCCGTTCGCCTCCACCTGGCAGGGCGCCTCCACCGGAGGCGGCCACTTCAGCTGGCGCATGATCAACGCGACGCAGAACCAGAACGGCGGGAAGGCCCTCGCCAACTTCTACCTGTACAACCGGATCATCGAGAAGGATAAATTCCTCGTCTGGATCAAGAACTAGCCATCCGCCGACCATCCGGGACACGCCATGAGGGATCAAGCCGAGCAGGGGCGCCAACTCGTGCCGGTGCACTACCACCAGTTCCGCATCAGCGACGAAGACGGCCCCGTCGGCCCCGACCTCCCCCGCGAGCACAACGGGCTGGTCGAGGTGGAGGACGGCATCGCCACGGTCCTCACCGGCATCCACACCGGTGACGTCGACGTCACCGTCACCTTCCACCACGACGCACCGCCGCCCCCGGACCCCCAGTGGCAGGAGATCGTGGAGGTGTCGCTGCACTCCGCCTCCGGAGAGCTGATGGTGCGGGGCCTGATGGCAGACCTGGACGAAGAGTTGCCGGTGCTGTCCTTCGACGGCGCCGGCGACTACCGGCTGCGCATCCACGCCCGCGGCCGGGACACCGCCGTCGACCTGGCCCCCGACGAAGTCACCGAGTGGTACCTGATCCAGGTGTGGCCAGCACCGCACCGGGAGGTGACGGCACTGCGGCAGAGCGACAGTTACGGAGCCTCCGTCCGAGCAGGCTGACCTCCAGCAGTGGGTCCCAGCCGTTCCGGGGGCGGGCAGCAGGCGGGGCCAGGTACGTCATGTACCTGGCCCCGCCGTGTCATGGGGTGCGACTCAGTCCTGGTGGATGGTGATGGGCGGGTCGGTGCGATTTCCGTTCTTGTCGATGCCGAAGCGGCCGCTCGCGCCGGAGACCGGGCGTTGGACACGTCCGTGTCCCGGATGGGACGGGGCACGTCGTCGTCCAAGTGGTCGGCGCTCGAAATCCTTCGGGGGTAGTGCTGGGCGCCATCACGGCCGTGTCAGCGGCTGTGGCCGCCGCTCCGGTAGCCGCCGTCATGGCCCCGGGATGTTTGGCCACAGCCCCAGTGTGTGCCGCGGAAATCGCGGAGATAGCGACCGGCGGAGCGTCCGGGGGAAGCGCGGTCGTGGGGGGCGGGGCCGTTGCGGCTGGTACCAAAGCCCTAGCGACCGGCAGGAGCGTGGCCGACAACCCGGGAACCCTCAGCGCAGCGCAGCGCTTGCTCGCTTCCATCGGTGAGGAAGGCAAGACGGCCGGCGTTCTCGAAATCGACGGTACGTTGATTCCCCTGGTGTCGGGGAAGTCGGCGTTGCCGAACTATGCGGCGAGCGGACACGTCGAAGGGCAAGCGGCCCTGATCATGCGGGACCTGGGCGCATCCAGCGGCAGGCTCATCATCGACAACCCGAACGGGATCTGTGGTTACTGTACGTCGCAAGTCCCCACCCTGCTGCCCAAGGGAGCGACTCTGGACGTCGGGACTCCGGCCGGGACAGTGACCCCCTCGGGGCGGTGGAGTCCCAGCAAAACATTTGTTGGGAACGACCGGGACCCTAAGGCATGGCCTAGGTGATGCCGGGAATTTCGGAGGTGAAGAGATGGATGTCGTGTGGTCGATGACGTCACTGGAATCTGGACGGTTCAGCCCAGGTGAGAGACAGTCGGAACTGAGCGATCTGGTGACCAACTTCAACCAACTGCGTTCACGCGGTCAGGGGTACCTGGAAGTTCGGTTGCCGGACAGAGCGTTCCCCCAGCTGACCCTGAGTTTCCGAGACGACCATGCAGTAGTCCACCTTTTCACTGATGAAGAGAGCACGTCCCTGCTCTTCGGGGATGGGACTCTTCCATCTGAAATGCCAGTCGAGGTCCCAATCTTGAACGATCTGGCAGAATTCACGGGCGATTTCGTAGTGACCGTTGACCACGCGTGGGATGCCGTACGGAGTTTCGCTCAGGAAAGAGCGGTTGAGGAGCTGGGCCAGTGGTGCGAGCTGTAGGGACGAAGGTGCCCTAAAAGGGGTAAATGTCCGAGCCTGGACGGGCATGGCAAGGGTTGGTTCGAAGCTCGAAGCGGTCCCCGGAGTCTCCGGACTCCGGGGACCGCAATCTTCGTGGGGCACGTCGTCCACGGCCGCCTTGGGGCGGAGAGGGCAGGGGCCGGCGTTCGTCATCAACGACCCCATCGTCCAGGTCCTCGAAACAGGCGGCGGAAGGCACAGTTGTCCGGGTCGGCGTCGAGGCCTGCGGCCCTCGGGGGAGCAGCGTCCCTTGGCGCCATCGCCCGCTTCGCCGCCGATACCGACTCCGACCTGCGCGAACGACTCGGACTGGCAGCACACCGAACGCCTCCACGCTGGGACGACTCCTGTCCCGCCTGGACGGCGATGCCCTGGAGGACGCCGTGGGCGCCCGGCTCGCCTGGTACGCCGCCGACCCGGTCGATGTCACATGTCACATGTCACCGGGGCTGGGCGCTCAGTGGACCTCGTCCACCAGCACATCCAACGTCCACGCCCTCCCCGCCCCCTTGGGCGCCTCCACCTCCACCACATACCCGAGCTCCCGCAGCGCCTCCACCAGCTCGGCCGGCCCCTGCGGCGCGATCCCGGCAGTCAGCAGGCTGCGTACGATCCGCCCCTTCGTCGCCTTGTTGAAGTGGCTGACCACCTTCCGGGTCGGCGCGTGCAGCACTCGTACGCTCGCCGTCCGGCCCGCGACCTCGCCCTTCGGCTTCCAGGCGGCCGCGTACGCGGAGGACCGCAGGTCGAGCACGAGCCCGGCGCCGGCGGCCTCCGGCAGCACCTCGGCCATCGGCGCCCGCCAGTGCGCGCCCAGCGCCCCCAGCCCGGGCAGCTTCACACCCATCGAGCAGCGGTACGAGGGGATCCTGTCGGTGACCCCGACCGCACCCCACAGCCCCGAGAAGACGAGCAGCGACCGCGCGGCGCGCTTCTTCGCGGCCGCGTCCAGGGAGGCCAGGTCGAGGGCGTCGTAGAGCACACCGGTGTAGATCTCCCCGGCGGGGCGTGCCCCGGCGGTCCGCAGTTCGGCGTTCTTGGCGACCTCGCCGCGCAGGCCCTCGCTCAGTCCGAGCACCTCGCGTGCCTTGTCCTCGTCCGCGGCGCAGAGTTCGACCAGCTCGTCGAGTACGGCCGCACGGGCGGTGGCCAGCCCGGGCAGGGACAGGGACTCCGGCTTCAGGGGGGCGCCACGGCCGGAGGTTGCCTTGCCTTCGGAGGGAGGCAGCAGGACGAGCACGGGTGATCTCCTTCGGTTGAGCTCCCGGACAGCGTACGGGGCCGGAACTCCGCACCACGCGCATGACAAAATCGGTGCGTGCAGATCGGGATGCTGGGTCCGTTGGAGGTGCGCTCGGACGACGGCCGCCTGCTCGACGTGCCGGGTGCGCGGCTGCGCGGACTGCTGATCGCCCTCGCCCTCAAGCCCGGTCAGGTGGTCCCGAAGGCCTCGCTCGTCGACTGGATCTGGGGCGAGCGGCCGCCCGTCGACGCGACGAACGCCTTGCAGCGCCTGGCCTCCCGGCTGCGGAAGGTGTTGCCGGAGGGGGCAGTCGAAGGGCGGGCGGACGGGTATCGGCTGACGGTGGAGGCCGACGCCGTGGACGCCGTGCGGTTCGAACGTCTCCTCGGCGCGGGGCAGGCCCGTACCGAGGACGTCTCCGGGCGGGTGCGGTTACTGCGCGAGGCTCTCGAACTGTGGCGCGGGGCCGCCCTGCAGGACGTCGGTCTGCGGGACAGCGCCGCGTGCGACGCCGCGGCCGGACGGCTCGAAGGGCTGCGGCTGACCGCCACCGAGGAGCGGGCCGACGCCGAGGTCGCCCTCGGGGGCGGCGCGGAGCTGGTCACCGAGCTGACCGACCTGGTCGCCGAACACCCGCTGCGGGAACGGCTCATCGCCGCGCTGATCCGCGCCCTGGCCGCGGCGGGTCGGGAGAACGAGGCGCTCCTGGTGTACCAGCGCACGCGCGAGGCGCTCGCCGACGCGCTGGGCGTCGATCCCGCGCCGGAGCTGGCCGCCCTCCATGTCGCGCTGCTGCGGGGCGAGTTGGGGCAGCGGGAGGAGAGCCGGAAGACCAACCTCCGTGCCGAGCTGAGCAGTTTCGTCGGCCGGGACGGCGATGTCGCCGCGGTGCGCGGGCTCGTCGCCGGGCATCGGCTGACCACCGTCATCGGGCCGGGCGGCGCCGGGAAGACCCGGCTGGCCACGGAGACCGCGCGCACGCTGCTCGGCGAACTGCCCGATGGGGCCTGGCTGGTGGAGCTCGCGGCCGTCGGCGCGGACGGCGATGTCGCCCAGGCGGCGCTCACCGCGTTCGGGCTGCGGGACACCCTGCTCGGCGGGGCCCCGAACGCCGAGCCGGTGGACCGTCTCGTCGCCGCGATCCGGGACCGGGAGGCGCTGCTGATCCTGGACAACTGCGAGCACGTGATCGAGTCCGCGGCGGTCTTCGCCCACCGGATGCTCGGCGAGTGCCGGCGGCTGCGCATCCTGGCGACGAGCCGGGAACCACTCGGCATCACCGGCGAGGCCCTCTGGCAGATCGAGCCGCTCGCCCTGCCGGAGCCGGACGCGGGCCCGGACGAGATCGAGTCCGCACCCGCCGTACGGCTGCTGCGGGACCGGGCCGGGGCCGTGCGCCGGGACCTGGCGGCCGACCCCCGCACCCTCGCGACGATGGGGCGCGTCTGCCGGGCGCTGGACGGGATGCCGTTGGCGATCGAACTGGCCGCGGCCCGGTTGCGCACCATGTCCGTCGACCAGCTCGCGAGCCGGCTCGACGACCGGTTCCGCCTGCTGACCGGCGGCAGCCGCACCGCACTGCCCCGGCACCGGACGCTGCGCGGGGTCGTCGACTGGAGTTGGGAACTGCTCACCGACGCCGAGCGGACCGTGCTGCGCAGGCTCTCGGTGTTCGCCGGCGGGGCGAGCCTGGAGGCGGCCGAACGGGTCTGCGCGGGCGACGAGGTCCAGCCGGAGCAGGTCCTCGAACTGCTCACCGCGCTGACCGAGAAGTCGCTGCTGGTCGCCGAAGACACCGGCACCCCGCGCTACCGCATGCTCGGCACGATCAAGGAGTACGCCGGGCAGCGGCTCGCGGAAGCGGGGGAGGCCGAGCGGGTGCGCCATGCGCATCTCGCCCACTTCGCCCAGCTCACCGAGGCCGCCGAGCCGCATCTGCGCCGGGCCGAGCAGCTGGAGTGGCTGGCCGTGCTCGCGGCCGAGCACGACAACATCGGTGCGGCGCTGCGCGGCGCGCTCGTGGCCGGTGAGGCGCAGGCGGCGATGCGGCTCGCGGCGGGCGCCGGCACGTACTGGTGGCTCGGCGGACACCGGGCCGAGGGCTTCGAACTGCTCACCGCTGCCTCCAGGCTGCCCGGCGAGGTGACCGACGAGGCCCGGGCCATGGTGTACGCGCTGGTCGTGCTGTTCGTGACCGACGGACGGGGCGGTGAACAGCAGGCCGCGGAGTGGATCCGTGAGGCGTACCGGTTCAGCCGGCGCGTCCGGCGTCGCCCCCCGATGTTCGGGCTCGTCGACGCGATGGAACATCTGCTGCGGGAACCCGGCCCGTCCGCGTTCGAACCGCTCCTCGACAACGAGGACCCCTGGGTGCGCGCGCTGGCCCGGCTGCAGCTGGGCAAGATGCGGATCGTGCTCGGCCACGGCGGGCGGGACGCGGACGCGCACCTGGAGAAGGCGCTCGCCGAGTTCCGGGCGATCGGCGAGCGGTTCGGGATCATGTTCGCGCTGAGCGAGCTGGCGGGCCGGACCGCCGTGCGGGGTGAGTTCGCCGAGGCGTGCGCGTACTACGAGGAGGCGGTCGCGGTCGTCACCGAGATCGGTGCCACCGAGGACGTCATCCGGCTGCGGTCGCAACAGGCCTGGCTGTACCGGCTGTTGGGCGACGAGGACGCCTGTGCCGCCGCCCTGGCCGAGGCGCGGCGGTACGCGGAGCGGGTCACCTGGCCGGACGCCCTGGCCGAACTGGCCTTCGTGCGGGCCGGGCTCGCCCGGTGGGACGGCGACACCGAGGAGGCACGTGGGCAACTCGACGCCGCGACGGCCCTGTTGGGCGACGAGGCGGAGCTCGCCCACATGCGCGCGATCCGGCACGACCTGCTCGGCTACCTCACCGACGACCTCGACGAGGCCCGGGCGCACCGTGCGGCCGCCTGCGACGCGGCGGCCGAGTCGGGATACCCGCTGGCGATCGCGCAGGTGCTCGTCGGAGTCGCCGAACTGGCCCTGCGCCACGACGAGTTCGCACAGGCCGCACGGCTGCTCGCGGCGAGCGCGGCCGTACGGGGCCTGGAGGACCGTTCCCATCCGGACGCGGCCCGCATCGAGCGGACGGCACGGAGCCGCCTCGGTGACGCGCGGTTCGCCGAGGCGGCTTCGGAGGGGACGCGGACCAGCTGGACCCAGCTGGTCGAAGTCACGCTCGCTCCTTGAGCGTTGAGGTCACGCCCGTTTCTTGAAGGTGGTGACCGCCCACACGTACCCGACGACCGCGAAGCCGACGCACCAGGCGAACGCCGCGATCATGTGGCCGGTCGCCGGCTGACCGCCCGACAGCAGCCCGCGCAGCGTCTCGATGATCGGGGTGAAGGGCTGGTACTCGGCGAACTGCCGCACACCGGTCCCCATCGTGTCCGCGGGCACGAACGCGCTGCTCAGGAACGGCAGCATGATCAGCGGGATGACGCCGAAGCTCGCCGACTCCACGCTCTTCGCGGCCAGCCCCAGGGCGACCGTGAGCCAGCTGGCCCCGAAGCCGAGCAGCAGCAGGATGCCGACCGCGCCGAGCCAGTCGAGGAAGCCGGCGTCCGAACGGAACCCCATCGCGAGGCCGACGCCGATGATGACCGCGTCGCCGATCAGACAGCGCACCGTCGTGGAGACGACATGACCCGTCAGCACGGCGCCGCGAGAGACGTCCATGGTCTTGAACCGGTTGATGATGCCCTTCGTCATGTCGTCGTTCACGGACGCGGCGGTCGCCCCCAGCCCGTAGCTGATGGTCATCACGAGGAGGCCCGGCAGCGCGTAGTCGACGTACTTGCCCTGGATCTTGAAGGCGCCACCCAGCACATAGACGAACATGACCATCATCACGACGGGAAACAGAACCGAGTTGAACAGCGTGACCGGATTGCGGACCGAGTGCTTGAAGTTGCGGCGCAGCATGATCGCCGAGTCGCCGAACGACGTGGAGACACCGCTCACTGTGCGATCACCTCCGCGTCGGTGCGCCCGGTCAGCGCGAGGAAGACGTCGTCCAGGTCGGGGGTGTGCATCGTCAGCGCCTCGGCCTGGATGCCGGAGCCTTCGAGTACGTCGAGCACGGCGCGGAGTGCGGGGATGCTGCCGTCGCTCGGGATCTGCAGGGCGAGCGCCTCGTCGTCCCGTGTGACCGTGCTGAGCGCGAGACGCCGCTCGGCGGCGTCCAACTGACGGACGTCGTTGAACTGGAGGCGGATATGGCCGCCCGGGACCTGGCGCTTGAGTTCCTCGGGGGTGCCCTGGGCCACCAGCCGGCCCCGGTCGAGCACCGCGATCCGGTCGGCGAGCTGGTCGGCCTCGTCGAGGTACTGGGTGGTCAGGAAGATGGTGGTGCCCTCGGCCACCAGCTCGCGCACGATCTCCCACATGGTGCGCCGGCTGCGCGGGTCGAGACCGGTCGTCGGCTCGTCCAGGAAGATGATGCGCGGCCTGCCGACCAGCGTCATCGCCAGGTCCAGCTTCCGACGCATACCGCCGGAGTAGGTCGACGTCAGCTTGTCCGCCGACTCCACCAGGTCGAACCGCTCCAGCAGCCCCGCGACCACGCGGCCACCGTCCCGTACCCGCTGCAGATCCGCCATCATCCGCAGGTTCTCCCGCCCCGACAGCAGCTCGTCCACCGCGGCGAACTGCCCGGTCACCCCGATGACCGCACGTACCTCCCTGGTCGCCGTCGCCACGTCGTGCCCGCCGACGTACACCGTCCCGGCGTCGGCCCTCAGTAACGTCGCCAGGACGTTCACGGCCGTCGTCTTCCCCGCCCCGTTGGGCCCGAGGAGGGAGAAGACCGAACCCGAGGCGACATCGAAGTCGATGCCGTCGAGCACGACCTTGTCCCCATATGCCTTGCGCAGCCCGGAAACTGCGATCGCCGAACTCTTCATGCCCCCAC
This sequence comes from Streptomyces sp. NPDC001617, assembly GCF_053596855.1. Classification (NCBI taxonomy): domain Bacteria; kingdom Bacillati; phylum Actinomycetota; class Actinomycetes; order Kitasatosporales; family Streptomycetaceae; genus Streptomyces; species Streptomyces sp. NPDC001617. Next base: position 32,109 of record NZ_JBSFHA010000041.1, on the reverse strand, counting down.
AATCCCGACGGGCCCTGACACCGGCCTGTCACCGCCCTGACACGGCGGTCCGCACCCGCGTGATCGCGTCGACGAGGCTGTCGGCGTCGTCGGCGTGGAAGCGGATGACGCCGACCTCCCGGCGGCGGCCCAGGAAGGTGAAGTGGGGTACCGGCTCGGTGAGTTCGAGGGTGACGGTGGTCCGCGCGCCCATGGGGAGGTCGAGTCGGCCGTCGGCTCGCTCGTGGGTGGTGCGCAGTTCACGGCGTACGGTCGCGATCAGGTCGAGGGGTATGCGCAGATCCACATGGACGGCACGCCGGATGCGCAGGGTGTCGGGGGTGAGCACGTGCGGTCGTACGACCGATGCCGCGTGCAGTCCGACGACGAACACGACGGTGTACACGTCCAGTACGAGCAGTGTGCGATGGGCGGCCGGGTAGTCGCGGAGCAGCACGGACATCGTCAGCGTCTCGACCACGCACACGAACGCGAAGCCGAACATCATCGCGCCCTGTCCCCGCGCGTACCCGAACGTCCGCCCGCCGTCCGTCCCGTGGGTGCGCCGGGCCAGCCACAGGGCGAGGCTCGCGAGCAGGCGCAGCTCGTGGCGGACGAGAACGTACGCGGTTCTCATGGCTGTTCCCCGGTGAGCAGCCGGAGTGTGCGGCGGACCGCCTCCGCCTGGGCCGGGGCGAAGTCGGCGTAGAAGGCGCGCAGGAAGCCGTCCTCCTCGTCGATCCGTGTGCCGGGGAGCAGGTCGCGGGGCAGGCACGCGGCGAGGGCGTGGGCGGCCTCCTCGACGCGCGGGTCGGCCGGGTCCGCGTCGGTGAGTTCGTCGAGGAGTCCGTACGCCCGCACCGCCCGAGCGACGGCCTCGGGAGAGGTGAGGGCCTCACGCATCAGGCCCAGCAGCCGCTCCCGGTCCTTCACGGCCGCCATGGTGTCGATCAGGGCGAGCAGCTCGCGGTCCTTGGCGGCCATGGGGGAGTCGGGCGCGACATGCGCCAAGTCGCCGAGCAGTGAGGCCACTTGGGGCGAGACCGGCCCCTCGGGCGTCAGCCCGTGCTCCGCCTCCCGCAGGGCCCGCAGCCGGGCCCGGCGCTCCTTGATCGCCGTCTCCTGCCGGGCCAGGTCCTCGTCGAGTTCGTCCAGCACCTCGGCGAGGTCCCGGCCCGCGTCCTCCGCGAGCACGTCCCGCACCTCCGCGAGCCCCAGCCCCAGCTCGGTCAGGCGGCGGATGCGGGCGAGCACCACCGCGTGGCGCAGGGTGTAGTCGCGGTAGCCGTTGGCCAGCCGCTCGGGCTCGGGCAGCAGGCCCTGATGGTGGTAGTGCCGCACGGTCCGCGTGGTCACGCCGACCGCGGCGGCGAGTTCTCCGATCCGCATGGCTTCAGTAGAAAGGCTGACGTCGCGGCAGGGTCAAGCACCGAGCCACCGCTGCAGGGCGTCCTCCAGCTCGTCCCCGCCGTCCTGTCCCGCGTCCGCCGCCCACGCCACGAACCCGTCCGGCCGTACGAGCATGCCGGCGAGCTCCGGCCGTCCGGCGCACTCGGCGGTGACGACGGCGACCCGGTCGCCGTGGCCCTCGGCCCGCGCCCGGAGCTTGGGGTCGTCGGCGAGGTCGAGCAGGAGTGCGCGGCCGGTGTGCAGATGGTCGGCGAGCCGGGTGCCGTCGGAGAGCTCCAGGTCGGGGGCGCTGCGGCCGACGAGCGGATGGTCGCCGGGAAGGTCGTAGTGCTGCCACACCCCCGAGATCTTCTTCGCGAAGAACGTCGTCCCGGTGACGGTCCGCGTCAGCTCGGTGATCACCTTGCGCAGGGCGCGCGCATGCGTCTCGGGCCGCATCAGGGCGATCTGCGCCCGCGTCCACTCGAGCACCCAGGCACCGATCGGATGCCGTTCCGCCGTGTACGAGTCGAGCAGTCCCTCCGGGGCCCGGCCACGCACCACCGCGGCCAGCTTCCAGCCGAGGTTCATCGCGTCCCCGAGCCCGAGGTTCAGCCCCTGCCCGCCGAACGGCGAGTGCACATGCGCCGCGTCACCGGCGAGCAGCACCCGCCCCTTCCGATAGGTGCTCGCCTGACGGCAGTTGTCGGTGAACCGGGTCGCCGAGTGCACCGCCGTCACGGTGACGTCCACGCCGGTCACCCGGCGGATGCTGCCCTCCAGCTCCCCGGCGGTGATGGGTGTTTCACGGTCGGCGGGCGGCCCGCCGAACTCCACGGTGAGGATCCGCTCCGGCACCGGGCCGTGCGCGTACGTCCCCACGTCCGTTGTGTGCCAGCCGGTTTTCAGCTCCTCGGTGCCGGTCATGCCGACGAGGGCCTGATAGCCGGTGATCTCCGGTTCGGTGCCGGGGAAGTCGAACCCGGCGAGCTTGCGCACGACACTCCGGCCGCCGTCACAGCCGACGAGCCAGCCGGCGCGGAGGGTCTCGGTCACGGAGGGGTCGTCGGTACGGGTCAGCCGTACGACCACCTGTTCCTCCGCGTCCTGGAACCCGGAAAACTCGACCTGGCGGCGCACCTCTACGCCGAGTTCGTCGGCGTGCCGGGCGAGGATGCGCTCCAGCTCGGCCTGGGGGATGAAGCCCACGTGCTCCGCCGGGCCCAGGTCCGCGAACGCCGGGTCGGACTCGTCGAGCAGATCGCCGTGCAGCCAGATCCCGGCGAAGTGCCCGGCGAACCGGGGCGGCGGAGGAGCGTTCTCGTCGTCGCCCCGCGCCTTGCGGAACTCCCGGAAGCGGCTGAACGCCCGTTCCTGCACCTCGGCCAGCGCGGGCAGCAGCCCGCGGCGGTAAAGCGCCTCTGCCGACGGCGAGTTGATCGCCCCCGCCTTGATCGTCTCGTCCACCTCGGCCAGCCGCTCCACGACCAGCACCCGCGCCCCGCCCAGCCGCAGCTCGCAGCCCAGCATCAAGCCCACGGGGCCGGCTCCGGCGACCACGACGTCGTACGCCGTATCGGTGTCCATCGTCGTATCGCTGTCCATCGTCGTATCGGTGCCCATGGCGATGAGTGTAGTCACTAAAAAATTCGGTCCGCTACACTTTTCCCGTGAACCAGGAAGCGACAGCCGGCGAGCTCTCCCTCGAACTCTCCCTCCGGGAGCGCAAGAAGAGAGCCACGCGACAGCGGATCTCCGACATCGCGACGACCCTGTTCAAGGAGCGCGGCTTCGACCAGGTGACCGTCGCGGAGGTCGCCCGCGCCGCCGACGTCTCCGCGATGACGGTCTTCAACTACTTCCCGCGCAAGGAGGACCTGTTCCTCGACCGCATCCCGGAGGCCGTCGAGATGTTCGCGGGAGCGGTACGGCACCGAGCCCCCGGCGAGCCCCCGCTCACCGCCCTGCGCCGCCTGGTGCTCCAACTCCCCGACCAGGGCCACCCGTTGTCGGCCGTGGGTGCAAGCTTCCCGGTCTTCTGGCAGGTCGTCGTCGACTCACCGGCCCTGCGCGCCCGCGCACGAGAGGGCGTGGAGGAGGTGGAGTCCGCCCTGGCGACGGCCCTGCACGAGACGGCCCCGGAACTCCCCGACCCCGACCTGCTCGCGGCGCTGACGATCGCCGCGTACCGCTCGGTGTACATGAGCACGGCGCGGCGGCTGATGGCGGGGGAGCGGGTGGAGACGGTGGCGGAGGAACACCGGACGAGGGTGGGGGCGGCTTTCGACGCGCTGGAGCGGATGTTCTGAGGGCCCCTGGGCGTTGCACGAGGTGGACGGAGGCAGAGGGAGTGCTGCCGGGCAAGGGGGTGCCGTATGACCGGACGGGCGAAAGGGGGTGCCGTATGACCGAACAGGCGACATGGGCCAGGGCCCGCCTGGGCCGCGGTGGTCCTCCCCTCGACCTCCTGGCGGCCCGCTTCGTGAAGCACGTGTACGCGCCCCACGCCCACGACGAGTACTCGGTCGGCATCTGTGTCGCCGGCTCCGAGGTCATCGCCTACCGAGGCGGCCATGTGCGCCCCGGTCCCGGCTCCATCGTCGTACTCGCCCCCGGCGACATGCACACCGGCGGCCCGGCCGACACCACCGACGGCTACGCCTATCGCGCCCTGTACCCCACCCCCGACCTCCTCACCGACGGCACCCTCGGCGGCCTCCCGCACTTTCCGGAACCCCTGATCGACGACCCCGAGCTGGCGCGGGCCTTCCGCCTCACCCACACCGAGCTGCACGCCTGCCCCGACCCCCTGGAGGCCGAGTCCCGCCTCCCCTGGCTGCTCACGGCCCTGGCCCGCCGCCACTCGACGGCGCGCCCGACACCGGACACGATCCCCGGCGCGGACCGCATCGCAGTGGTCGTACGAGACCGTCTGGCGGACGAACTCCTCGATCCCCCCTCCCTCTCCGACCTGGCGACCGACCTGGGCCTGTCCCGCTACCAACTCCTGAGGGCCTTCCGTACGACGATGGGCATACCGCCGTACGCCTGGCTGGCCCAGCACCGGGTGAACCGGGCCCGCGGCCTCCTGGCGTCGGGCCTGCGCCCGGCCGAGGTGGCGGCCCTGGTCGGCTTCGCGGACCAGGCACATCTGACGCGCTGGTTCCGCCGGGTCCTCGGGGTGACCCCGGCGGCGTACCGCAACAGCGTTCAAGACGCCTGACGGGCCGTGGCCCTTGGATGGCCGTATGACTGCACGCGGCTGGTTCCTGTTCTCCCTGATGGGAGTGGTCTGGGGCATCCCCTACCTGATGATCAAGGTGGCGGTGGACGCCCCGCTGTCCCCGTCGGTGGTGGTGTTCACGCGGTGCGCGCTGGGGGCGGCGCTGCTGCTGCCGTTCGCGATACGGCAGGGGGGTCTGCTCCGGACAGTCCGTCTCCATTGGCTGTCGATGCTGGGCTTCGCGTGCATAGAGATCATCGGGCCGTGGTTCACGTTGACGGACGCGGAGCGGCATCTGTCGAGTTCGACGGCCGGGCTGCTGATCGCGGGGGTACCGATCGTGGGGGTGGTGCTGGCGCGGTTCTTCGGGGATACGGAGCGGTTGGGGGCACGGCGGGGGACGGGACTCGGACTGGGCTTGGCGGGTGTCGGAGTCCTGACGGTCCCGCACTTGACGGGAGGGGATGCGCGCTCGCTGGGCGAGGTACTGCTGACGGTGCTCGGCTACGCGACGGCACCACTGATCGCGACACGCTGGCTGAAGGAGGTCCCGACCTTGCAGCTCACGGCGCCGTGCCTGGCGCTGGCGGCGCTGGTGTACGCCCCGGCGGCGGCAGCGACCCGACCCGCCTCGCTCCCTGCCCCGTCGGTGCTGGCGTCCCTGGCCGGCCTGGGCGTGATCTGCACGGCGCTCGCCTTCGTGGCCTTCCTGGAGCTGATCAAGGAGGTGGGGCCGACGCGGGCGACGGTCTTCACGTACGTCAACCCGGCGGTCGCGGTGGCGGTGGGGGCGGTGTTCCTGGGTGAGGAGCTGACGGTGGGGGTGGGGGCGGCGTTCGCGCTGATCCTGGCGGGGTCGGTACTGGCGACGGCGTCTGGTCCGGCTCGTCCGGGACGCCCGGTAACATGGTCGACACGGCAGACGAGCCGGGCGGGCGGCCGCGTGGAGTCCCTCAGGGGGCTTCCCGAGGAACGTCCGGGCTCCACAGGGCAGGGTGGTGGCTAACGGCCACCCGGGGTGACCCGCGGGACAGTGCCACAGAAAACAGACCGCCGGGGGCCTTGGCCCTCGGTAAGGGTGAAACGGTGGTGTAAGAGACCACCAGTGCCCAGGGTGACCTGGGCAGCTAGGTAAACCCCACCCGGAGCAAGGTCAAAAGGAGCCGCCGCTTCGAAAGAGGCGCGGCTCTGCGCGGACGTTCGAGGGCTGCCCGCCCGAGTCCGCGGGTAGACCGCACGAGGCCGGTGGCAACACCGGTCCTAGATGGATGGCCGTCGCCGGGGGGTTCGCGAGAGCCCCTCGGAACAGAACCCGGCGTACAGCCCGACTCGTCTGCCGCTCTTCATTTTCGCAGGTCAGAGGCCATGTTTTTGCGCTGAACAAACTGCCGGGGTCGAATCCGGGCCCGCGTATTGTCGCCCCTGTCCACTGTTCAAGCAGAAGATCCGGGCATTTCGGGCCGTAAGTGTGGGTCCGGCGCCGGTCTGCAGTGGACGTCGGCCGTGCGGTCGGGCAGCACGTCGATCCGCTCATGCGTCTCGGTATCGATGATCACGGTGGCGTGTCGGTGCCGCCGGCGCAGGGCGAAGTCGTCGACGCCGATCACGCGGGGTGTCCGACCTGCGGGCAGGGGGATGCGCAACAGGGTACGCAGAGCCGTGTGACGCGAGACGCCCGCCGCGGGTATCGCCGGCAAACGTGCCCCCGCCCGGCCTGCTAACTCCTTGACCACCGCCTTGACTTGCCTGGTCAGGCGGGTGGTGCGTCGCTGGTATCGGTCCAGGACTCCGGGCACCTGCTCGCGGAAGGTATGTCGGCAGCCGCGGGTGGGGCACACCAGACGCCGCACCCGCACACGGACCACCACCCGCCGCCCGTCGACCGGCACGTCAGCCACAGTCCGCCAGTGATAGCCGTGCACCCGCCCCGACGACACCCCGCACACCGGACACAGCGCCATGTCCTGTGGCGTTCGCGCCCGCACCACGATCCGCTCACCCTCGTCGACCACGTCGTCTATGACCAGCGGGAACAGGCCCGAAAACACCATCTGGACAAGCTCGTTGACATCCTTCACACGCATGTCAACTACGCGTCACGACGCTCCGTCACCACCGAAAGTGAGACAGGGCCGTCTATCGGACACTCCCGCCCTGGATGGCCGTCGAGCCGGGTGATCGTCTCGTACATCGCCGTCCGCAGGTCCTGCTGGACGTCGAGGGCGAGTCTGCCGCCGTAGTGGCGGCGGATGTACGCCATGACGTAGACGAGGAGCGCGGCGCCGATCAGGGCGCCCACCCAGGGGCCCATGGACCGGCTGGGGTCGCCGATCACGTCATCGCTGATCACCTAGGTGGTCAGCGGCACCAGTGGCATTTCGCGCCCACCCCGGCTGCGTTGCTACGTCGATGCCTCCCTGAAGCCCTGGTCTACCGGAAGGCACCAACGCGGACGGAGGCGGATTCATCCCTCCGCAACAATTACGGCAGTGATCAGGCCAATGGTCACGCACGCACTCGCAGGTAAGGGAAACGGGTCGTCTGCGTCGCGTTCGCGTTGTCGTCGCTGACCAAGAGCACCTTCAGGCGGCCTTTCCGGTCGTGCCCAGTGACCGTCATGCCCTCGATGTTGTCGAGGAGGGGGTTGGGCTGGGGCTGCTTGGCGGTGGCGCCGAGGGAGGGACAGGTGGCGATGTCGGTGAGGAGGGTCTTGTGGATCAGGCGTACGCCTTCCTGGCCGGTGAGGTTCTCGATGCCGCTGGTGGCCGTGGCGTGCCGCAGGTCGGCGCGGTAGAGGCGGATCGTGTTGCCGACGCCGGGGGTGAAGCCGCGCTCCAGGACCAGCAGACGGCCGTTGGGGAGGGCCTGGATCTCGGGGACGCCCATGAAGGCGGCGTCCGTGCGGTAGGCGTACTGGGCGCCGAGCCGGAAGTGGTCGTCGCTGGTCCGGGTCCACGTCTGGAAGCGCAGGATGCCGGCCGTGTCGCCGGAGATCGCGTACTCCATGGAGGCCAGCAGGGTGTGACCGCCGGGCACCATGGTCAGACCCTCGAAGGTCTGGTTGGTCGTGGCGCGTCCGGCGAGCGCGAGCCATCGGCATCTGGGGCGGGGTAGGTGCCGGTGGAGGACGACGAGTCGTCCGAGCCGCAAGCGGTCGGCGCGACGGCGAGCGCCGCCGCGCCGACCGTCGCCACGCCGGTGCGGCGGGCCGGTGCCCCCGTGGGCTGAAGCTGTTCGCGGGTCAAGCGGGGTATCTGTACAGGGGTACGGCTGGTCGCCAGGCGCGGACACAGCGTCCGCTCCGGTCTCAGAAACGGCCCTGCCTGTTTTCCGAACCGTCGGAGCCGGGCGCCGTGGCCCCGACGGCGTACAGGTCATGGATCGTGTTGCGGGTGCCCTGGTCGTGGTTGTACTGGAACTGGAAGACGTACGTGCCGGGATCGATCGTGATGCCCGCGTTGAGGATCACGACGTAGTCCGCTCCGCCGTCCGACGCCCTTGCGCTGTGCACCGTGACCTTGTCACCGAGCGAGGTCCACACGCCGGTGTTCGCCACGCCACCGGTCTGGGCTATGTGCACGACGACTTTGAGCGCGGTGAGCTGCTTCGTGGTCGTGACGCTGACCGAGTTCTGGCTCCAGTACGAGTTCGGGGACTGCACGGAGGTCTGGACGGAGAGATATTCGCTCTGCTGGGAGACCTGGGCCTGGGAGGTGTGCGCCGGTGTGGGTGCGTGACCGTCGAGTGTCGTCGCCCCGTCCGAGGCCGCCTTGCCCCCGTGCGGCGCGGCCAGGGGCAGCGCGGCCAGGGGCAGCGCGGCCACGGTCGCCTTCCCGGCCCGTGGCGCAGGGTGTTCCTTGACAGGTGCCGACGGGGCCGCAGTCGGGGTGCCCGCCGTGTCGAGGTCCTTGCCGGGGCCCGGGATCGGCTCGGGTTGCTCCTTCGCGGACGCGGAGGACGGATGTGAGCCCAGTCCCTCGGACGCCCCTACGGCTGCGAGCAGGCCGCCCGCCGCCACGGCGGCGCCGAGCAGCCACTTCGAGACGGCGTGGCCGGCGACGGCACCGACGCCCAGGGCAGCCGGCGCCGCGTGCGCACCGCGCTTCTTCTCGGCGACAGCCGCCTGCCACACTTCAGCTTCGGACTCGTCGGGAGCGGCCTCCGCGGGACGAGCGGCCGCCTCGGGGTGGTCCGTCGCCTCGTCCCCTGCCTCAGGGGCCGCGGCCGGCTCGGTCTGCGAAGACGTGGGCTGCCCGGCGCTCTCGGGCTCACCGGTGTACTGGGGCTCATGGGCGTTCAGCGGGGCAGCCCATGGCAGGGGCTGATCCCATACGGCGCCGGACTGTCCGTCCAGCCCGGCAGCCGCGAGTGTGGCCTCTGCCTGGAGCTGTCCGGCTGAGCCGTACGTCCCGCCGAGTTCCGCGGAGACGTAATCGCTGGTTCTCATCTGTGTGTTGTTCCCTTCGTCATTCCATGTCGGTTCGGCTGCCGGAATCGTCAGTGCGGTGGGCACCGTAGATCCGCGTGAGAAACCTTTCTGCGCTGGCCTCGGCGGTCTCCGCTTCGGCTGATCCTGGCTCCGGCACCGCTGATGGGTCGTCGGTCAACGGCACCGGAGCCTCGTGAGCCGAGCGGCCCTTGTCGACAAGGGCCAGGAACGCCTCGACTTGGGGATCGGCCGGCGTCGTGCCGTGCTTGACGGTGCCTTCCTCCCGCTCGTCCCGCTCGTCCTCCCACTCGTCCTGTGGCGCGTCCTGGACGAGGAGTTCGAGCTCCAGGACCTTCGGGAGAGCCGGCATGCCCAGCGACTCGTAGCGGGCGACCACGTGCGGAGGCAGCTTCACCAACCGGAACTCCGGGAGGACGGGCAGACCCTCGGGAACGGTCGGCAGGGGCTGCTGCCCGCGTCGGGCCGCCCGCGGTACGTCATCCGTGGTGTCGCCGGACGCGTCCTGCCCAGTCTGCCGCTCCTCCCGCGCTTCCTCCGCGACGGCCCCGGACGCCTCGCGCCCGGCGGGCTGTTCCTGCTCAGCGGATTCTTCCTGCGCAGCGGACTGCTCCTGCTCGGCGGACGACCCCTCCTGCTCGGCCGGCATCTCGGCCGTCGTCGCCTCGGCCGTTCCCATCGGGGCCTTGCCACGGCCCGTGACCGTGCTGCCGGACGACTCGCCCAGCTGCGGCAGCACCTGACGGACCAGCACGCCCCTGGTGTCGAAGCGCCACTCGGCCACGGCGCCCTCGTACCGGCCCGTCAGCGGCATGGTCGCGGTCAGGCCGTCCGGGAACCGGGCCAGCCGTCCGCCTTCCACCGGAACGCCCTCGCGGTCCAAGAACTGCAGGGGTCCGTCGATGCCCACCGGCTCCCGCAACCGCACCACGTGGTCGACGCCCGGCAGTCGCAGTTCGCGGTACTCGAAGCGGGCACCGGAATCCAGGTGCAGGTCGCCCTCGGGACCCCGGACGACGAACCCGCCGTACTCACGCTGCAGCACCGTCCGGTCCGGCACGACCTGGTCCGCGTCGTCCACCAGTTCCAGCCGCGAGGACGCCGGGGTGGTCTCGGTCGCCGCACGGTCGGTCCGTCGCAGGCGGTGTCCGGCGAGCCGCGGGAGGCCGTGCAGCGGCTCCTCCACCACCCGCACCGCCGGATCCACGGCGGGTCGGGGTGACGGCTCCGCCAGGTCGCCCTCGCGTTCCTCGGGCACGGCCGGCAGCGCGGCCCGGGTGTCGTCACCGGGCTCGCGCAGCCCCAGTCGGGCCAGTCCGTCCTGGTCGATCTCCACCAGGAGGGGCTCGTCCGGGCCTGTCGTCATCGGTGCCTGCCATTGCGCGGGGACCGCCTGACGCCGCCCGAGGAAGAGCTTCTTGTCCCGGTAGGCAGGCGTGACCGTCCACCGCGGTGTCAACCGGACCAGATACCGCCGGCCGCCGGCCGTCGCCTCTGACTGCGGCGCATGCCGCTCGGTGGCGAAGGAAACGACTTCCTTGTCCTCCCGTTCCACCCAGTTGGCGGCCACGTCGGCGATCATCCCGAACGGGCGGTAGGCGGCGGTCTGGTGGCCCACTTCAGCGTCGGGCGCACGCAGATCCGTATACCAGTACGGACCCGCTTCGTACACGCGCTCGGAGCCCATTTCGACGTGCGACTTCTCCGCCGAGGTCTGGGTCAGGGAGCCGCCCTCGAGGGGCCGCACCAGCTCCCACGCCACGAAGTCGACTGTGACCGTCACGTGGGACAGCGCGTCCCCGGCGACCTCGACCTTGTAGCCCTGGGGCGACATCGCCTGCCGCAGTTTCGAACGCAGCAGAGCCGAACCGGTCTGCGCCTGCAACTGGAAGCCGGCGCGCGGACGCAGCACCGGCCGCCCGTCCTCGGGCCCGGGGTACGCCACGTCGTCCAACGCCGCGTGCAGTCCCGGTGCGTCGAACGGGCGCACCCAGGCCTTCTCCGGCAGCCCCACCGGCAGCCCGGCACCCCGCTGCCACTCCAGCAGCGAGCCCCGGACCGGCACTGTGGTCGACGGTCCGGCTTCGTCCTCGGCCGGCAGTATCTCCTGCACCGGAACCGTCGACCGCACCGAACCCGCCAGCAGGAACTCCTCACTCCACTTCCCGCCGAACCGGCGCCCGCCCAACTTCGGCATCCATTCCGGCAGATGCTGGCTGTAATGACCCGGACGCGCGTACGGATACACGTCCATCGTCACCACCAGGTCATGCAGGAACTGGACACCATCCTGGGACCCGGCGCTGGTGACGGACTGCTCGAACTCCCGCGCGAATTCCCAGTCCTTGGTCCGGGCGTGTACTCCGGAGAGGGGCCCGAACAGGAAGATCGGGGCCGGCTTCCCTGGCACCGAGGGATACCAGAACGCCGTGGGGATCACTTCGAACTCCCAGCCGGTGCGCTTCGTCCTGCCCGTGCGGTGTGTCGACTCCAGGCCGGAGTTCGACGTGCGCCCGGTGATCACCCCGTGGTAGCCGCCCTGCCCCAGCCGGGCCCGGAGCACCACCAACTGCTCCACCTTGCCGAACGGGGTGTCACCCTCGATGAAGAGGGGCCGCCCGCCGTTCAGCATCTCCTCGATCACCGCTCCGAAGCCGGACATGCCAGCTATCGGACCCAGCACGTCATGGACCAACCGGTCATTGATCCGGTCGAACTCCGCCACCCGCGCCGGTGGCTCAGCCGCCTGCTCCACGGGCCTGCCCAGGAGTTGATAGGCGATGTCCATCCAGCTGCGCGCCATCCGGCCGTTCGCCACCGACCACTCGTCCAGCCGCCGCGCGATCTGCTGCACCAGCTCGACGCCTGCCTCCAGTCGGTACAGCTCCACTCGGCCGCTGCCCCGGCCCACGTTCACCGGTGGCCGCACCGCGGGCGGCACCTCCACGATCGACAGACCCGGATCGGACCCACCGGGTTCGTGTCCGGTCTCCGAGGGGGCCTCGGCCCGCCCGGCCAGGTAGCGCCTGACGTCAACGTCCTCCAGCTTCTCGACATCGGCCTCGGTCAGTGTGCCGATCCGATGGATCTCACTCGCCGGCACCCACACCCTCACGGCGTCGGGCACCCGTACCCACTTCGACCGCTCCTGCGCCGTCCCCCGGTGGAGGAGGGTGGAGATGTCCTGCCACGCCCGGCCGGTGGCGGTGTGCACCTCGTACGTGGCGTCGAAGCTGACCAGGTAGCCGCGCTCGACCCATTCCTCGGCGGAGACGTCCTTCGCCGCGTCAACCGCCGACACTCCCTGCACCCGGGAGTACATCGCCGCAGTGTCCAGGTCCGGCCCGAAGTAGCCGACGACATGACGGATCACTGCCATGATTCCGCCGCCGAGCTTGGCCCTGACGCCCCACCCCCGCAGCGCTTCCGTTCCCCGCTCGGTCGCGCCGAACCGCGTACCACCGAACCGGCGCGCGTCATCGCGCGCCAGCACCCGTACACCGGTGAGACGAGCCGCCAGGTCCAGCCGCGCGAACAGCTCTCGGGTGCCGGCCAGACCGGCCCGGTTGTGGCTCTTCAGACGCACGGTGTCCTTGAGTCCCACCGCCCGCTCGAACCCGGCCATCCGGGCCTCGGGGCTGGTGAAGCTCTCCAGGACGTCCAACGACGCGTTGCGCTCGTTCAGCTCGTCCGGAACCCGCTCGAACCAGTTCCTGCCCTGGTGCTGGTCGAACGGCACCGGAGCGGCACCCAGCAGCGGCCGCCGGTACAGCTCCCGCCACTTCGTCCCGCCCGGGGCCGCGAGCATCTCCGCCATGGTGCTCTGCAGCTTGGGCACCGGCTTCAGCGCCTCCAGGGTGAAGCCGGCCGGCAGATACCGCGACTCGTCAGCCGGCGCCGGGCCCTCCTGCCATGCCACCGCCGACGCTTCGCCTGCCGAGTCCGACGGATCCGCCAGTGCCACCGCGCCGCGTTCGGGCACCACCACCTCGACCCTGCCGGGAACCACCGACGCCGAGTAGCCCTCGGAACCGTCCGCCTCACGCCACCGCGCCACCTCGCCCGGTACCGCCCAGCGACCACCCACCAGCACCTGGAACTCGACCGGGTAGTCGAAACGGTGGATGCGCTCGCCGCCACCCAGGGACTGCTCGAAGCCCTCCTTCTGCCCGGTCACCTCCGTGGCGGCCCGGTTCTTCTTGTAGGTGATCTGGAAGGTGCCGAACTCGATGTCCTGATCATCTTCGAGGTAGCCGGCGCTGGCGATACCGGTGGACCTGTCCCTGCGCTTGGTGACCGCGACGTTCTGCGTGTGGCTCGCACCGATCGAGCCGTCGAGAGTCACCCCCACGCCCTCGCCGAGATAGCGCGCGTCCGCGGCCTTCATGACCCCGCGGATGAAGACATCCGGTGCCCCGCTGACCCACGCGCTCAACGGGAACCGCACACCGTCGGCGCCGTGCGTCAACTCCCGCGCGTGATCCCGCAGGAACGCGCGGAACTCCGCCGCCACCTTCGGCAGACGCTTGGCGGCCAGCAGCCCCTCGGCCTCCAACCGGTGCAGCACCCGGCCCGCGATGTCCTCCACCGTCTCGTCCGGGATCCGGTACGCGGCGTCCATCCGGTCGGGGACGTCGAACCGGCTGACCCCGGCCGGCTCCGCCGCGGGCACCACCGGCGCCGGCGATTCGCCGGGCTTGCGGGTCCACAGCGTCGCCGCGCCGCCGTCCACCCGCTGCACCACGTGCTTCGGGCCCGAACCCACCCTCACCACGTAGGTGAACTCGACCCGGCGCATGGCGACCGGACCGGCGTACGTCTCTGCCGAGACGTGCTCGCGCCGCTCGGTCGTACCGCTGCCGGTCTTGGTGAGGCGGTAGTCCATGTGGACCACACCGATGTTGGCGGTCAGGGCCTCGGTTCCGCCGACGCCCACGATCACGCCGCCGCCCGAACGGCGTACATAGCCCTGCTCGGACGTGCTCTGCGCGCCGACGGTACGGGTGTGCACGATGCTGCCCTCCGTCTCCGGGAGGTCCCGCACGACCGGGTCGGCGATCGCCACCGCGACCGGGGTCCTCCCCCACCGGCCCGCGAAGGGGAAGGACTTCCGCACGACCTGACCACCGAAGAGTTCCGGCGCCTTGTCGCCCAGCTGGTGCAGCCAGGCGCGGAACTCCCTCGCGGCCGGGTCGTTCAACTTGAAGTCCCTGCCCAGCGCGCTCTGCACGGCCTTGTCGACCTCGCCGAGACCGGCGAGGACGGCGTGCTCGATCTCCTTGGGCTGCCCCACCGGTGCCACGGTCTCGGTGTCCGTGCCGGCCCCCGCGGTCAGATCGTGCCGGGGCCAGGCCAGCCTGACATCCACGGGGACGTAGTCCACCCGGGTCACGGGCTTGCTCCACGGCCAGCGGCCGCGCACGCGGATGGAGAGCCGGTACAGCGCCGTGTGCCCGGCGGCCGTGCTCGGTACGTTCGCCTCGACGACGGTCGTCTCCCCACCGCGGTCGACGGCTGAGGAGAGCGCCGAACTCCGGTGGTTGACCAGCCCGGCGATCTTGCCGAAGAAGAGGAAGAACGGGATGGGCACCCGTATCAGACGTGGCTCGAGCAGCGCCCGGGCGCGTCCGCTCGACACGTTCTGACCGGCCGACTGGTGGGTTCGGCCGAACCCGAACTCCGTGCTTCCCGAGCTCAGTCCGTGCGGGCTTCCCAGACCCACGGCCTCCAGGACGATCTGCGGGCCACCGTTCACCCCGGGGCTGAGGTCGGCTGTGTACCCGCCGTCGAGCGCACGGTGGAAATTCGCCTTGAGGTTTCCGTCCGAGAAGGCGTGCTCGACCAGCTCTCGAATGGTGGGGTCGGCAGCGGCGGCGCCGAGCAGCCGGCCGATCGCGTCACGCACCTCCGCTCCGTCGATGTGGTTCAGGACCTTCGGCCGGTCAACCCGCGCCTGCCGGGCGAGTGCGCCGGGATCGGTCGGCAACGGCCACCGCTCGGCGAGGTCGCTCGTGGCGGAGTCGGCGGACACCGCCCGGACCTGCTCGTCGTACGGCAGCACTCCGCCCTCGGCGGCGTGGGACGGCAGGCCCTGCGCCGTGGCGTCTTCGGTGGCGGACGTGGCGGACGACGCCGACGGGGCCGCGTCCTCCTGGACCCTGCTGAGGAACCGCGCCAGGCCCGCGGCCTCGTCGTCGTGAACCAGCGGCTCGACGCCGCCCGGGTCACCTGCGTGGGGACCGTCCTGTCGGTTCCCGGTGTGCGGACCGGTGTCGTCTGCGGGCTGCCGCAGACCCAGTCGGGCCAGTCCCTCCTGGTCGACCACCACGAGGAGGGGCTCGTCCGGTGGGGTGGTGACCGGCGCCTGCCACTGCGCGGGGGCGGGACGACGCCGCGCGGGGAAGAGCTTCTTCTCGCGGTAGGCGGGCGTGACCGTCCACCGCGGTGTCAGCCGCACGAGGTAGCGGGCGCCGGCGTCGCCTTCCGCCTCGGGCTGCGCGGCCACGCGGGTCGTCGTCCCCGCGACCGACTCCGCCCCCCCGTACGTCAACCAGGTGCTGTACGAGTCCTCCACCAACAGCAAGGGCCGGTTCGCCGCGGTGTGGTCGCCGGCGTGGATGTTCGGCTCGCGCAGGTCGACGATCCGCTCCGGGCCCGCTTCGCCCGCGCTGGTCCACGTCGTCCCGGTGCGCGAGGTGTCGTGGGCGGTCCTGTCCAGGGAGTGGTCGCGCAGCACCCGGACCACTTCCCGCGTGACCACGTCGGCCCTGACGACCACGTGCGCCAGCGCGTCACCGGAGACCTCGACCATGTAGCCCTGCGGAGACAGCGCTTCCGTCAGCCTCGACCGCAGCAACGCTGAACCCGTCTGCGCCTGCAGTTCGAAGCCCGCACGCGGACGCAGCACAGGCCGCCCGTCCCGGCCGCCGAAGGCGAGGTCCTCCACCACCGCGTGGAGTCCCGGTGCGTCGAACGGACGCACCAGCACCTTCGCGGGCAGGCCCACCGGCAACCCGGCACCGCGCTGCCAGTCGGCAAGCGAACCGTGGACCGGCGTCTCGGCCGACAGCTCCGTCTCGTCCGCCAGGGGCAGCACCTCCTCCGCCGGCACGGTGGAGCGCGCCGCACCGGGAAGAGTGAACTCCGTCGTCCACGAGCCGCCGAACGAGGGGCCGCCCAGCCGGGGCATCCAGTCCGGCAGGTACTTGCTGTAGTGCCCGGGGCGCGCGTACGGGTACACGTCCATCGTGAGCAGCAGATCGTGGAGGAACTGCACCCCCTCCCCGGCCCCGGAGCTGGTCACCGACTCCGTGTGCTGCTGCGACACCTCCCACTGCGTGGTCCAGCTGTGGACACCGGCGGGTCCGGCCAGGAGCGCCGCTGCCGGGCGGCGCGTCGTGCCCGGATAGGCGAAGGCGTACAGGCCCCACAGTGCGGACCAGCCCGACTCGGTCGAGTCGGCCTTGCGCTCGGTCGTCTCCAGGCCGTCCCGGGACGTGCGGTGGGAGAGCGTGGCGTGGTAGCGCCCCTCGCCCAGCCGTGCCCGCAGCACCACGAGCTGTTCCACCTTGCCGAAGGGGGTGTCGCCCTCCAGGAACACCGACCGCCCGCCGTTGAGCATCTCCTCGATCACCGTGCCGAAGCCGGACGCGGGCAGCGTCGGGCCGAGCACGTCGTGCACCAGCCGGTCGTTGATCCGGTCGAACTTCGCCACCCGTGCCGGCCCGGCCTCCTGCAGCGCCGGCCGCCCCAGTACCTGGTAGGCGAGGTCCAGCCAGCTCCGGCCGGC
The DNA here is from genome assembly GCF_053596855.1 of Streptomyces sp. NPDC001617. Lineage (NCBI taxonomy): Bacteria > Bacillati > Actinomycetota > Actinomycetes > Kitasatosporales > Streptomycetaceae > Streptomyces > Streptomyces sp. NPDC001617. The sequence continues at coordinate 15,282 of NZ_JBSFHA010000041.1, read as the reverse complement.
CCGCCCTTTCTGCACCGACCACTCGTCCAGCCGGCGCGCGATCTGCTGGACCAGCTCGCCGCCGGCCTCCAGCCGGTACAGCTCGACACGGCCGCTGCCCCGGCCCGTGTTGGCCGGCGCCCGCACCGCCGACACGTCAGGCTCCGGCGACTCCTTCACCGGCGTGTCGTCCGTCTCCGCGGGCGCGGGCGGCTCCTCCACCGGCGTGTCCGCAACCGCCTGTGACCCGGCGTCCACGGCGGCCACGTCCGCGGCCGCGAGGTAGCGTTCGGCGTCCTGTGCCGCCAGCTTCCCGAGGTCCGACTCGGTCAGCTCACCGACCCGGTGGATCTCGCTCGCCGGCACCCACAGGGTGACCGCGTCGGGCACCCGCACCCACCTCGACCGCTCCTCGACCGGCGTGCCGTGGGTCAGTGACGTGATGTCCTGCCATGCCCGGCCCTTGGCGGCGCGCACCTCGTAGGTGGCGTCGAAGCTCACCAGGTAGCCGCGCTCCGTCCAGTCACCGGCGGACACGTCCTTGGCGCCGCGCACGGCGGACGTGCCGTCCGTCCGCCCGTAGGTCACCACGCCGGCGGCATAACCGCCGAAGTAGGTGAGGAGTTCCTCGACCGGGGCCAGGACACCTCCGTCGACCTTGAGCCTGACGGCCCAGCCCTGCTGGCCGCCTGCCGTCCGCTCGACCTCGCCGAAGCGCGTGCCGCCGAACCGGTGCTCCTCGTCGACCGCCACGACCCGCGGGTCACCGAGCCGAGCCGACAGGTCCACCCGCGCGAACAGCTCCCGGCTGCCCGCGAGTCCCGCCCGGTTGTGGCTCTTCAGACGGACGGTGTCCTTGAAGGCCACCACGCGCTCGAACCCGGCCATCCGGGCCGCCGGACCGGTGAAGTTCTCCAGGACGTCCAGCGAGGCGTTGCGCTCGTTGATCTCCTCCGGTCTCCGCTCCAGCCAGTTCCTGCCCTGGTGCTGGTCGAACGCGGCCGGGGCGGAGCCCAGCAGCGGCCGGCGGTACAGCTCCCGCCACTTCGTTCCCCGCGGTGTGGCCAGCATCCCGGCCACCGTGCCCTGCAGCTGCGGCACCGGCTTCAGCGCGTCCAACTGGTAACCGGCCGGGAGGTGTCCCTCGCGCTGGTCCGGCGCCGGCGCGGGGCCTTCCTGCCATACCTGGGCGGACGATCCGGCCGACCGCTCCGACGGCCCCGCCAGCGGCACCACGGCACGCTCGGGCACCACCACCTCGACATGGCCGGGAATCGTCGTGGCCGCGTAGCCCGCGGCCCGGTCCGCCTCACGCCACCGCGCCACCTCGCCCGGCGCCGACCAGCGGCCGCCCACCCGGACCTCGAAGTCGACGTCGAAGCCGAAGCGATGGACCTCGGTACCGCCGCCCACCTCACGTACGGACCCCAGCCGCTGCAGCACCTCGTGGGTGACGACCTCGTTGGACTTGTACGCCAGTCCGGCACCGAGGAGCTCGACCTCGTCGCCCTGGACGCGCGTCCCGGCGCCCGCCACGCCGACGGTACGGTCCTGCCGCTTGGTGACCGCCGTGTTCTGGGCGTGGCTCGCCGTGACGGAACCCGTGAGCGTGATGTGCGCGTCGCCCAGGTACCGGCCGTGCGCGGGCCGCAGCACACCGCGGACGAAGACATCCGGGGCGCCGCTGCGCCACGCGCTCAACGGGAACCGCACCCCGTCCCCGCCGTTCGCCAGCTCCCGCACGTGCTCCCGCAGGAAGGCACGGAAGTGTGTTGCCGCCTCCGTCAGCACAGCGGCGTCCAGCAACCCCTCCGCGTCGAGACGGTGCAGCACCTGGCCGGCGATGTTCTCCACCGTCCGGTCCGAGAGCCGGTAGGCGGAGTCCAGCCGGTCCGGCGCGGTGAACCGGCTCGCGTCCGGCGGCTCCGGGACGGACCGCGGCGTGGCGGCCTCGTCCGTCTCGGCGGACACCGTGTTCCCGATGTCGTCCCCCAGAGCCGCCGCGTCACGTTCCCGCGTCCACAGCGTCGCCACACCGCCGTCCACCTGCTGCGCGGAGCCGTCCGGGCCCCCCACACGGACGACGAGGGCGAACTCCACCCGGCGCTTGTGGATCAGTCCCCGGTGCGTCTCGGCTTCGGCGTACGTACGCGTGTCGGAGACGTCGGTGACGTTCTTGGTCAGTCCGTAGCCCAGGAAGACCGGGCCGATGACGCCGGTCGCGTGGGCGGTGTTGCCGAATCCCAGCGTCAGACCGCCACCCCAGCGCCGGGTCAGTCCCTGCCCCGAGGTGCTCGCCTCGCTGATCTCGTGGGTACGGGTAACGGTGCCCACCGCCTCCGGGAGGTCCCGTACGACGACGTTCTTGGCGATGGCCACCGCGACCTGGGTTCTGCCCCACCGGCCCTTGAACGGGAAGGACCTGCGGAGCACCTGGCCGCCGAACAGCTGCGGCGCATGGCCGGGAAGCTGGTCCAGCCAGGCACGCAGTTCCCGCGCCGCGGGGTCGTTGACCTTGAAGGCGCTGCCCAGCTCGTCCACCACCGCCTCGAGGACACCGGGGCCGACACCGGTGAACTCGGCGTGCAGAACCTCCTCGGTCCGAAGCTGTGCGCTCTGCGCACCGTCGTGCCGCGCGGCGGCGTTCTGGGCCGGGCGGGGCCAGTCGAGGGTCAACGGGACATGGACGATGTCCTCCTGAGTCCTGGCCTTGCTCCAGGGCCAGCGGCCCGGCTTGCGCACCACGACCCGGTACGCCACCGTGTGGCCGGCCCGCGTGACCGGTACCCCGGTCTCGACGACCTCCGTCGTCACGTCACGCCTGGTCTGCGCGGACAGGTTCGTGTCCCGGACGTTGATCAGCCCCGCGATCTTCGCGGCGATCTGGAAGAACGGCAGGGGAACGCGGCCCGCCCGCGGTTCGAGGATCGGCGCCTGACGCATGACCGACGAACTGCGGTCCTCCACCGTCTGGGTCCGGCTGAACCCCAGGTCGCCGGTGCCCGACGTGATCGTGTGCGGCGTGCCGAGGCCCACGGCCTCCACCACCACCTGCGGCCCGCCGTTCGCACGGGCACTGAGGTCGACGCTGTATCCGCCGTCCAGCGCGCGGTGGAAATTCTCCCTGAGCTGCTCGTCCGAGAAGGCGGTGTCGATCATGCCGTACGTACCGCGGTCGGCCGCGGCGAGTCCGACCATCCGGACGATCGCGGTGCGCACGTCGAAGCCGTCGAACTCACCGGTCACCCGCGGCCGCTCCACCCGAGCGCGCCGCGCCAGCTCGGCGGGGTCGAGCGGGGTGTCGCCCAGGCCGAGCGCGTCCTCCTGGTCGGCCCTGGCGAACACCTCGCTCAGCGTCCGCCCGACGCCTGTGGCGGTGGCCTGCTGCGCGGCATCGGAGCCTGCGTCCGTCTGCCCGGCCACGCGCGTCTCCCGCACCGCGACGGCGTCCGCGTCGTCGAGCCCCACCCGGGAGACCTCGTGCCCGGTGCCGTCGATCAGCACCGTGTTGCCGCCGGTGCGGTCGTGGCGCCAGTACCGGCCGTTCGGTGCCGAGTCGGCGGCGCGTGCGGCGAAGGTCTCCTCCAGCACGTGCCCGTTCCTGGAGTTCACCACGATCCGCTCCCTCGGCTCCGCGAGGGGCGTGGTGGGCACCAGGGCGACGGTCTCGTGTCCGAGGAGCTCCGCGCGCAGCGGCAGCCGGGACGGCGCCCGGTCCGGACCGAGCAGCCGCGGCTGCCCACCCGGACGGAACAGGTCGAAGCGCAGGAAGCCCAGGTTCTCCGCCAGCGGCTGGTCCCCGGCGACCGGACGTCCGTCGGCGAAGTAGTGCAGCCGGCGGCCGCTGACGCCGTCCCGGACACTGAACTCGGCCATGCGGCCGTCCCGGAGCTCCCGCGGCGCCTCCTCGACGGTGAACCTCGCCGTCGCCCGCGGATCGCCGAGCAGTTCGAAGCCCTTGGCGATCTGCCCGCCGGCCTGCCGGTCGTGGTGCACGGCCACCTTCGACCCGCGGAGCTCCGCGGGCCCGAAGCCGGGCGTCACCTCGTGGTAGGCGACCTCGTGCCGTTCGCCGCGGAACCTGGTGACCAGACCGGTGGGCAGGTGGACGACCTCATGGCCGTTCGCCGTCCGCGTGACGGTGAAGTCCTGCCCCGGTCCGGGCTCCGTCGGCGCCTCCCGCCGCCTCGACCGGCGCGACAGCCGGCGACCGGTCGGCTCACCCAGGTGCGCGGCGAGCGCCTGGCGCGCGTCGTCCACGGGGTCGTAGGCGGTCACTCCCGGGCCGCGGACCAGCTCGTCCGGGAAGAGACCGTCGTCCGCGACATGGTCGCGCAGCTCCTGCTCGGTGAGTGGGCCCAGGTGGCGGTAACGCTCCCAGTTGTCGTGGTATTCGAAGCCCAGTTCCGCGCCGTTGGGCAGATGCTCGGCCGTGTCGGCCCACCGCTCGGCGGCCTGCAGCACCTCGTGCAGCGTGTGATGGCCGCTCGCCAGCATGTTGCCGACGACGGCGAGGCGGAACCAGCGCAGATCGATACCGGCGTCCCAGGCGATGTTGGCGCGCGCGGCCAGGTCGAGCAGCGACCAGGTGGAGCCGGAGATGCCGGACATGATCAGTCCGCCGCTCTGCTGGGCGGTCGCGTGCGGACCCGAGAACAGCGTCTGCTCGTCGTACGTGGTCGGCAGGCCCTGCTCGTCGACCGGCAGGTGCCGCGCGGCGTGAAGCTGCTCACCGCCCAGCCATGCCTCGCCGTCGTCCGTCCAGGCGCGCTCCCTGTCACTGAGCGGGACGGCGCTCGGGTAGTCGACGTGGCGTGGCTCCAGCACGTCCGGGAACGCCTCCTGCCACAGTTCCCTTCTCTCGCCCAGTTGCTTCGCCGTGGGCTCGACCCAGCGGTCCAGCCCCGCCATCACATCGGCCTTCATACCGACGTACAGGAACACCATCTGCTCGCGGATGTTGCCGTGGTAGGCGACCTCTTCCAGGGCCTCAAGATTCCGGCCGACCGCTCCGACCGCGTATTCCTGCTCGGAGCCGACGCCGAACTTGTGCCGCTGTTCGGGATCGGCCTTCTCCCAGGCCAGGCGGGCGAGGGTGGCGACCTGGCGTTGCGCCTCGGGGCGCTGCGCGAGGTAGGAGCCGAGTCTGCGCTCGAAGCGTTCGGCCTCGCGCTGGAAGGCCAGCCGTTCCATGTCGGCGGCGCTCGCGGCGTCGGACGGGGCCTCTTGCCGCTCCGCCGGCCGCACCGGCTGGGACGCCGGGCGCTGCGTGAGGCGGCCGAGGAAACCGGCGCGGTCCTCGTTCAGGGCCGCCACCGTGCGCGCGTACTCCGGGTCCTCGCTGGTCAGGACACGTGTGAGCGGCGTCGTCGGGTTGTCCGGCCCGGCGACGGACAACTGCTCCCGGCGCGGCTCCCCGACCGCCTCCGAAGCCTGGGCCCGCTGCGTCCGCTCCTGGAACAACCGGAACGCGGCTGCGAACTCGGGGTCGTCCTCCTCGCCGTCGACCTCGTCGTTGCCGACCTCCTCGTGCGGCGACTCGTCCTCTGCGGCGTCCGGCTGCGGAGAATCCTTGTGCGTCGGCACGGCCTCCTGCTGCTCCATGACCGCGGGCTCGGTCAGGTGCTCGGGTTCCCGCTCGTCGCGGGTGGCGGTGGTGTCCGGGGAGACCGGGACGTCCTCGCCCGTCCCCGCCACGTCCACGGGCCGCTGCGGAACCTCCTGCACGTCGGCATCGTCCTGCTCGACCATGTCCGTGGTGTCGTGCCCGCCGCTCAGCTCCTCCTGCGAGAAGACAGGATCGGCCTGCTGCTCGGACAGGTCCGCATGCGCGGTGGAAGCGCCGGCCGCGAGGCCGGGGTGCTCCTCGGTCTCCGTGGCGAACGACGGTGCCTCAGCCGCGTCCATGGGTGCCTTGCCGCGACCCGAGACCTCGTCACCGGCAGGCCGGCCGAGCCGCGGCAGGACCTGACGCACCAGCACACCACTGGTGTCCAAGCGCCACTGCGCCACGGTGCCCTCGAAAGGGCCCGCCAGCGGGACGGTGACGGTCAGGCCGTCCGGGAAGCGGGCCAGCCGCCCGCCCTCGACCGGAACACCCTCACGGTCCAGCAGTTCCAACGACCCCTCGATACCCACCGGCTCGCGCAACCGCACCACGTGATCGACGCCCGGCAGCTCCAGTTCGCGGTACTCGAACCCGCCACGGGAATCCAGGAACAGATTGCCCTCGGGCCCCCGGACGACGAACCCGCCGCCCTCACGCGGCAGCACCGTCCGATCCGGCACGACCTCACCCGCGGCGTCCACCAGATCCAGCCGCGATGACGCCGGCGACGTACCGGTCGCCGCGGTGTCCGTGCGCCGCAGCCGGTACCCGGCCGGCTGCGAAGCGCCGTGCAGCGGCCCCTCCACCACCCGCACCGCCGGTTCGGCGGCGCGGTCCGGTGCTTGTTCCGGCGTCGGCGTCTCGGTCTCCGTATCCACGACGGCGTCCGCACCGTAGAGGTCCGGGCGGGAGATCTCCGGCCCGGTGCCGTCGCTCAGCTCGGCATGCACGGACTCCGGCTGCTGCGGTTGCGGGAGTGCCTCGTCAGCCATGGGCGACTGGGTGCGCGGCGCCTCGGGAGCGGAGGTCTCGGCGCGCGCGGCCACCACCCCCTGCGCAGCGCCCGGCTCCGCTTCCGCAGACGGCTCCCGATCCTGCTCCTCGTCCTCCTCGTCCTCCTCGTCCTCCTCGTACACGGTCGGCAGCACCCGGGGCCGTTTCCGCTCCAGCCGCACCAGGCCGGCGGGAAAGACCTCGGTGGTGGGGACCTCCGGGATGTGCTGGGGCACGCCGGATGTGTCGTCCGCGAGAACGTCCGCTTCGCCTGGAGGCGAGGTGTCCGCACGGCCGATCGGGGAGCCGTCCAGCTGATAGCGCACCGACAAGCCGTCACGATCAGTGATGACGTACGACGCCCCGTCAACGGGGAGTCTCACTACGCCCTTCTCGTCGACGGTCTCGGCATTGCTGACGGTGCGGCCGTCGATGACCTCCTCGGACCCGAGCAGCTCGTGCGTCGTCACCATGTCCTCGAAGTCCTCGCGGATGCCGACCCTGAGACCGGTGGGCTGGCCCACGGGAACGCTCTCCTGGTACACGAGGTCGCCGTCGCCGTCGTACTCCATCCGCAGACCGGTGGGTTCATGGACGACCACGTGGCCGTCGGCGTCGCCCGGCATGACGGTGAACTCTCCGACGCGGGAGCCGCTGTCCGGGCTGTCCGAGCCGAGGTACTCCTGCAGGGCCTCCTGGGCGGCGGTGAGCAGGTTCTGGTGGGCGTCGGCCCGGACGGCCGCCAGGTCGGCGTCCATCACGTGCGCGGGCAAACCCCATTGCCGCAACGTTGCCGCGGTCTCTTCGGTGAGCTGGAGGACTTCGGCCATCCCCTCGTCGAAATCGGCCACGCGTTCTATGGCCTCCAGGGGAGCGGCGGAGCGGTCCATGCTCACGCCCGGGGCAGCCGCCGACCGGCTGGTCTCCGCGATGTTCGCCTGGTTCCACCTTCCGGCTTTGTCGACGATGCGTCGGAAGCGCCGTTCCAGCGCCGGGTCGTAATCCGCGACCCAGCTCGGGTCGCTGATCAGCCGCCACATCTCAATCCCGAGCCCGCCCTGGGCCGCCGGTCCGCCGACGGCGCTCTCGCGATCGGTTCCCTCCTGCGGCGACGATGCGAAAGAGGCCGCTCCGGTGTCGCCGCGCCCCTCCTGAAGGGGACGCGACGAGAAGAGCCCGCCCATCGAGAACTGCTCCTCGACGGGTTCTTCCGAGCTTTGCGTGCTGTGCGTCCCGGACGAACGCTGCTCCGAGTCCGGCGACACGGCGCGCTCGCCGGCCTGCTCGGCGGGAGCGTCGACCTCGACGCTGAAGGGCCACGCCTGATGGTTGCGCTGAAAGACGGTCTCCCGCCCGGTCCTGGGATCGGTGTGGAAGTCCTTGTAGCCCGGATTGATCCAGTTCCAGCGCCGCGTGCCGGACAGCAGCTCGACGCCGTCGGCGTCGAAACGGGTCCAGGTCCAGGTGCCGTCGGCGCCCTGCCGGGCACGGACGACACCGCCGTCGGCCGTCGGATGGTAGGTGCGTACGGCGAGGAGGGTCACCGATGGCTGGAGGCTGCTGGGCGTGTCGTGGAAGGTCCGCGTCCTGGCGTCCCAGGTGCGCGTGCCGTGAGCGACCTGGTTCCCGGCCGCGTCGAACTCGGTCCAGCCAAGTTCGCCGGCGGCGCTCCGGTCGACCTGCACGAGGTGACCGCCACCCAGCGGTTCCTGCTCGAAGAGGACGACATCGGGCTGCTGCCGACTGGTCAGGCGCAGCGCACCGGTGGGAGACGTACCGATGGTCACGAAGCCGTGCGGGCCGACCACCGGGGTGCCGGTCGTGTCGATGCGGGAGGCCGTGCCGGTGCTGTGGTCGATCCGCCAGTGCTCACCGGTCGGGACGCCGTCCCGTCGGCGGATGGTGACGGTCGTCTCCCCGATCCGCCCGGATCCGAGCGCGACGGCCTGCACGGTGTCGTCCCGCCGCGTGCCCTCGCCCGGGGCGGCCGAGGTCGCGTGCCCCGTGTCACCGCTGATGTCGAGCGGCTCGGAGACCGGCTCCTCCTCGATCGGGACGAGCGCCGGCGGCTCGGTCGGCCGCAGCCACTCGTCCAGGTTCGCGTCGGACGGGAGCATGAGGTACAGGCCGTCGGGGACGGTGACCCGCAACTGTCCGTGGCGGCCGGTCAGGACGAGGCCGAGGGTGGCCTTGTAGTAGAAGTACGGCTGCCGCGCCCGCTCCCGGTTGGCCTCGTTGACGTCCTCGGCCTCGCCCGAGGTCTCCTGGCTGCGGTCCCAGCCGTAGCTGTACGGGTCACGGTTGATGACCCGGGGGCCCTGCTCCGGGTCGTTGGCGCTTTCCAGGCCGACCCCGACGTACCACCCGGAGGACTCCTTGACGGGGTCCTTCTCCGACTCGTGGGCCTGGGTGTAGTGGCGGGCCTTGAAGACGGCGGGGTCGGCCGGTCCGATGCGCGTGACGCTCCTGACGTCGATGCCCACGGTGACGAGCCGCTTGCCTACCGGCACCTCGTACTGGTGCTTCAGCAGCTTCTCGAAGCCGGCCCGCAGCATGTTCTCGCCCGTGTGGTGGGCGTACGCCACGCCGGCCACGATCTCCGGCCCGGGGGCGTTCCAGGTCTCCGGAGCCGCCGCCTCCAGGTTCTCGCGCTGCACCCGCGAGGGGGCCGCGGCCAGCGCCGCCCACTTGTGCACCGCCGCGTGCGCGGGCAGCGCCCACGGGTGGCCGTCCTTCAGCAGCCGCTCCAGCAGGGACTCGGGTGTCGTACTGGTGGAGGTCTGCGGCCGTCCGACGGCGGACGGCTCCCACACCGGGTCGGTGCCGACGGCACGGGCCGGAGCGGGCGGCTGCTCGCCGGTGGTGACCAGGTGGCCCGGGACCAGGAGGCGCACATCGCCGCGTACGGTGCCCGCGTCGGTGTCCTCCGGCTCCGGGAAGCGCCTGACGAACGTCTCATGGGCCTGCCACCAGTCCCCGGCGGCCTGGCGGTACCCGGTCCAGCCGGCCACCGTCAGCGCGGCGCCGCGCACCAGCCCGAGAGGAGCGCGCAGCGCGTCCGGCAGCTCGTAGGAGAGACCCATCCGGACATGGAAGGTCACCTCGTGGCCGAACTCGACGGAACCCTCCCGGGTCTGCGCCCGGTAGATCTCCATCTCCTTCTCGGTTTTCTCGTGGCCGACCTCGGTCCCCTGGCGGTAGCCGGCCTCGACCTCCGGGCCGAAGTGGACGTGGTTGCCCATCAGGGCGCGCCCCACCAGAGCGGCCTGCCATCCGAAGGACGTCCCCTTGGTCGTGCCCGTCTCCCGCACCGCCTGGTTACGCAGCGTCAGCCGCACGTCGGGCCGGTCGAGCTGCTGCCGCGGCCGCCCCACCTGGGCGGTGACCTGCACCCACAGGTAGCGGGCACCGAAGGCGGAGGGTACGGCGAGCCACCGCGACACGCCGCCGCCGGTCAGCACCGAGTACTGGCTGAGCAGGGCCTCGGAAGAAAAGGACCTGTCCAGTTCGCGCACCAGCAGGTTCGGCCGGTACTCGTCGCCGCGGTCCTTGACCAGGCCCTGTCCGGTGAGCCACTGCTTCATCAGCTCCAGCACACCGTCGGCGTGCAGCACCTCCGCGTGACCCACTCCCGGCAGCAGCGCGGGGTCCACATGGCCCGTCGGCTCGTGCGGCGCCACCGTCACGTCCGTCGGTGTCGGCAGGCCCAGGTCCGCGATCCGCCGCTCGGGTACGAGGATCTCCAGTCCGCCCGCGACCCGGACGGTCTGCGTCAGCGCGGTCATGTGCCGACCGGAGCCGCTCAGCCGGTCGAACAGGCCGATGCTCTTCCACCGGAAGACGGTGATCTCGAACACCGGATCCGCACGATAGGTGTGGGTGGTACCGCCGTAGGTGGCCCGGGTGATGCCCACCGGGCCCGTGGCCGTGCTCTCCTCACGGCTGCGGCCCCACTCCCAGTTCGCCTTGCCGATAGCCGCGACCTTGGCGTGCGGGGAGTGCGCCTTGTCACCGATCTCGAACCGCAGACCGGCACCGGCGGTCAAGCCGGCCGAGCCCTCCTTCCCCCTGCTCGTCTCGTGCTGCGCCTGTCCCTGCGAGTACTGCTCGACCTCCACCTCCTCGCCCCGGCCGGCGTGGACGGTGAGGTGCCGGGGCTCGGTGACCACCATCCGGACGCGCAGCATGTGATGCCATCCGCCGTCGGTGGTGGGCAGGTCGACCAGCAGACCCGGTCCGACCAGTTCCGCGAAGTGGGCCGCCAGTTCCGTGGACGCGAAGGTCCGGTTCAGCGCGGCGGGCCAGTTCGCCCAGTCCTCCAGCCAGTCGCCGTCCAGGCCGTCGGCCTGCTGGAGCAGCCGTGCCGCGGCGAGCGGCAGGTCGCGGGGGGTGAGGAAGGTCGGGAAGACGCCCGCGACGCCGCCGTGGAGGAAGGCGGTCGTCGGCTGCGCAGCCTCGGCCGGCACCTCGACCCGGCCGGCCTCGCGCGCCTCGTCGTGCGTGACGGGCTGAGCCGGGACGTGCTGGTGCGGAACGACGATCCGGGCCACCGCGTCGCCGGGCCGGTCGATCCACCACCGGTGCGGCGAGTGGCCGGAGGAGCGCACCGACAGCTCGTAGACGAGGTTGTAGACATGCTCGTCCACGGAGCCGACCGTCTCCGTGCGCCGGTAGGACTTGGCGGCACCGGCGAACTCGCTGCTCCGGCTCAGCCCGCCACCGATCGACAAGCCGACGTTTCCCACCTGCAGGCGCAGCAGCTTCTTGACCTTCACAGCCAGCCGGGCACCGAGCTGGAATTCGGCGTTCCAGGAGGTCGCCCGGCTGCCGGTCGTCGCGGCGCTCTCCAGCGCCCGCGCGTTGACGATCATCGGATAGGCGTCCACGTCGGTCCGGCCGTGGACCCGCTCCAGCAGGCGCGCCCCCACCGACACGGTGTACGTCCGGCCGCTCACGGCGATGTCGTGCGTCACGCCCGCCAGCAGCCGCGGCAGGTCGCTCTCCAGCGCCGGGCGGTCGAACCACGTGGCCAGGTCGTCCTCGGCCTTCGACCAGTCGGGCGCCTTCCGGCCGCCCGTCCGCTGCCGGTGCAGGGTGGCCAGCACCGTGCGGATCTGGGGGAGCACCAGCTCCGCGCCGGGCAGGGCGATGGCCATGCCGAAGCCCTGACCGAGCCGGGACGCCAGCGCGAACGGCTCGCGCGGATGCGGTTGCGGCAGCGGGGCGTCCAGGCGCGCCGGCCTCTGGTAGGCGGACTCCGGCAGTCCCACCCCGTGGTCCGCGGCCAGGGTCAGCAGCCGCGCGACGTTCGGCGCCGCGTCGACGGGACCGTCCAGGGAGAGTGCCTCCTGGCGCAGCGGCGGCGCGTCCTCACCCAGCAGCCGCTTCTCGAAGTCTGCAGCCTCCCGGCCGGGGACGCCGATCTCCGCGTCGACGACGTGCTCCACGGGGGCGATGGTGTGGGTGTCCGACACCACCTTCACCGTCACCCGCAGCCCCGCCCGGTACCGAGCCTGCTCGCTGGCGGCGTTCAGCACGGTGTGGGACATCGCCACTTCGGCCAGACCGTGCCCGGCCTCCCGGGTGCGGTCGTACGTCAGCGCGCCGGAGGGCATGAACCGGACCGCACCGTCCTTGCCGCCTGCGCTGGCGACGCCGACCGACAGCCGTCCCTTGTCCGTCCGTGAACGGGCGACGGTGATACCGACGCCGGAGTCCTCGCGCACCGAGATGTCGGGGGTGTCACCGAGGTACTGCAGGTCGTGGATGCTCGCCTGCACGGAGAAGCTGCCGCGGAACGCCCTCCCGCCCGCACGGACGTCCACCCGGTTGACCACCACGCCGTTGCCGAGCAGGTGCCTGCTGCGGTTGCGGGCCGACTTCTCGTTGAGACGGGCCAGCACCGTCTCCGCGATCTGCCGCACCGCCTCGGCGGGCAGCCCCGCGGAGCGCAGGCGCCGCTGCAGCTGGGCCGCGACCGGTACCAGGTCGACGGCGTTGATCACCTCGCGGGCGTGATGCGGGCGCGCCACACCGGTGCCCCGTGGGCCAGGCTCGTCCACGGTCTCAAGGCGCGGCCCGCCCGGCTTCGTGAAGTCCGACGGCAGCTCCACCGTCACCTGGGCCGGAACCACCAGCCGCTCGTCCCCGGTGACGTAGGGGCGCGGCTCGCCGTCCACGAAGACGCGCAGGTGCACACCGCCGGACAGGAACCGGAGCGTGTCCTTCACGAAGACCTTGCGGCCCGCCACGACGGTGCGTTCCAGTTCCGTGGCCTGTGCACGGCTCCACTGGCCTCCGACCAGCGGGATCACGGGCAGCAGGGAGCCGCCGCCCTTGGCGACCGACAGGACCGTGAGGGGGACGATGTCCAGGCCGTGCGGGCGCTCGATCGCGGTCTTGTTGGTGGACGACTGCCCGGCGAAGGACACCTTGTACTCGCGCACGGCCGCGTCCGCGTGCGGGTCCACCGGGGCGGGAGCGAGCTGCTTCAGCACCGGCCGCACCCACACCACGTGGTCGCCGGCCACCACCATCAGGCCCCGCTGCAGCGCCCTGTCCCAGGCTGCCACGGGCGTGCCGGCGTGCTCCTCCTCGCTGTCGTGCTCCGCCGTTCCCACCGCGGGCGCGCCGACCAGCAGCCCGCGGACCGCGTCGTAAATGCCCTGGATCAGCTCGGTACCGTCCCCCGGCCGCGTCACCTCGAACGCGACCCGGTCCGCCCACCGCTGTGCCAGGTCATCGTCGAGCGCCGCGGCGTCGTGGACGGTCACCTCTCCGAGAGCGCCCCGGTCCACGTACCACGGCACCTCGGCGACCGGCGGTTCCTCCGCTGTCGTCCGGTCGGGGGTGGGCGCCTCCTCCCGGGTGCGGGTGTCGTCGGCGACGGGCTCCTGCTCGAGTACGCGAGTGCCGTCCGCTGTCTGCGCCTGCTCGGACGCGCTCGCCTCCTGCGCGGCCCGGACCTCCTCGGAGACAGCGGGAGGCATTTCGACGTCGCGCGCTTCCTCCGCCGTACGGCGGTCCGCCGGTGTGCGTTCCGGGTGGCTGACGGTGATGACCGCGCGGCGGTGCGCGGCCGGGCCGTCGGCGACGCTCGTGCCGGCCGGGAACTCACGGCCGCGTGAGGTGGGTACGACGTTGAAGTGCGCGGCCTGCAGCTCCGGTGGCGCTCCTGCCGCCTCCAGGTGCCTGCGCAGGCTCTCCTGGAAGGCGTCCGCCACTGCCTCGGCCCGTTCCTGCCCCCGCTGGACGGCACGGCCGTAGTGGGGCCGTCCAAGCCGGGTGCCGTTGCCGTGACCGCTGACGGACACGACGGGCAGCGGCCCTCCCTGCTCGAAGGCCGCCACACCCTCCTGGGCCGTGCTCGCGGCGAGTGCGTCGATGGCCCGCAGGGCCTCTGCGGACGGCCTGCTGGATCCTGCGTCGAAGGAGATGTGCCGGATGACCGGTTCCGGAGCCCGCACCTGCCGTGCCGCACGGTCGAAGTAGTACTCGGTCGACGTACGCAGATCGGTCACCCGGAAGCCACCGGACAGCCGCGTCGCCGCCTCGCCCCGCGGCACGTCGGCGTGCAACCCCGTTCCGGCGATCTGCGGTACCAGCCGTACCTCGCGCACAGAGCCCTCCGGTGCGAAGCGCAGCCGCACGCGCTGACCGCTGAGCGGGTTGCCCCGGTACACCGTCAGCGGCCCTTCCATCGACTCCAGCACCCGGTCGGCGTCGTAGTGCCACGTCACCGGGCCCTCGGGGCGGCCCTCGACGTGCACCACGAGCCCGCCGTCCCCGGTCGGCTCGACCCGTACGCCGGTGCCCGCCCCGGTCCCGGTCCCGACGGACACGACGGGCAGCAGCTGTCCCGACTCGACGTCGACCCGGATGACGTGGCCGGTGCCGGGCAGCGTGATGTCCTCGTGCTCGGCGATGGCTTCCAGCCGCGCCGGCCCGGCGCTCGTCCCCGCGGCCCGCTCCGGCGCTGCCTCCGGCACCGCACGTGACGACGAGGCCTGCGTGTCGACGGCACCGCCCCGCAGGCCCGGCCGCCGCGACGCGTCGACGCCCCGCTCCGTGGCCAGCGCCCTGGCCACCTCGACGGCCCGCTCGAGCCGGTCCGGCGCGCCCTCGTTCTTGTGCAGTTCCTGGGCCACGCGCATCGTCGCCCAGTACTGCTCGGAGTCCCGCTCCAGCAACGAACCGGGGCCCTCGGCCACCGTGAGGCGGAAGGGGTTGTGTTCCGCCGTGACCCGCGCCGCCTCAACCCACAAGCCCTCGGCCGCACGCTCGCCCAGCTTGCCGAACGTCACGGCGAACCGCCGCAGCTCCGCCGACGGCGGCGGCACCTCGCGGACCCGGATGTGCTCGAAGTCGCCTTCCTCGTCGCTGTAGACCGTTCGGGCCTCGATCCCCAGCCGGGCTCCGGGGAGCAGCAGCACCTCCTCCTCGTACGGTTTTTTCGAGAACGGCGTGATGTCCCGGCCCCAGTTCCCGGTGAGCTCCACACGGACCAGCACGGGGAGTGTCCCCGGCAGCGGGGTGTCCCACATGAACGCACTGGCCGTGTACTCGTCGCGGCTGAAGCTGGCGAACGCCGGGAAGGTGAACTCGGAGCGGCCGGACGCGGCCGGGTCGCCATGGCCGGTCCCCGCGAAGAGTTCCTCGGCGGAACGCTTGCCACGCCAGACCTCACCGGTCGCGGGCGGCAA
>NZ_JBSFHA010000040.1:0-90675 GCF_053596855.1 Streptomyces sp. NPDC001617 | reverse complement strand
CTCGTCCGCCAGGAGGGCCCCGAGCTGCTGGAACTCGTCGAAAAGGTCCGCCGCCTCACCCGCGAGGACGGAGAGGCCGCCGCCGAACTGTTGCGAGAGCCTAGGACCGTGCGGCCGGCCAGAAGAGCCTAGGACCGTGCGGCCGGCCAGAAGAGCCCAGGATCGTGCGGCCGGCCAGACGAGCCCAGGACCGTGCGGCCGGCCAGAAGAGCCTAGGACCGTGCGGCCAGTTCGCGCAGCGCCCGTGCCGAAGGCGACCCCGGGTCCGCCGTGACCAGGACGACCTCCTGGTCGTCCTCCGGCACGAGCAGCACGTCGCAGTTGAGCCGGAGCGGGCCCACGGCCGGATGGTCGACGGCCTTGGTGCGATGACCGGGCGCGTGCACCGGCCGGGTCTCCCACAGCTGCCGGAACTCCTCGCTGCCGGAGCGCAGTTCGGCCAGCTGGACGGCGAGGGCGGGGTCCTGCGGGTAACGGTCGGCCGCCCGGCGCAGCCGCCCGACGACGATGTGCCCGAACTCCTCCGCGCTGCTCGACTCGTACATCCGCCCCTCACCGAGGAACCGCCGCCGCGCCAGATTCCGTGTCCCGACCCCGAGGTCACCCCCGAACAGCGCCTGCGCCAACGGGTTCCAGGCGACGAGCCCGTACGCCGCGTCGGTCACGATCGCCGCGGTCTGGGGCAACCGCTCCAGCATCCGCGCCACCTGCGGCCGCACCCGCCGCACGGGCCCTTCACCTGGCGGCGCGGCCGACCCCGCGAGCCGGAAGAGATGGTCGCGCTCGGCGGGCGTCAGCCGCAGGGCCCGCGCGAGCCCGTCCAGGATCCGGGTGGACGGTCTCGCCCCACGGGCCTGTTCCAGCCGTACGTAGTAGTCGACCGACATATGGGCCAGCTCGGCCAGCTCCTCGCGCCGCAGCCCGGGTGTGCGGCGGGGCAGACCGTCCGGCAGGCCGACCTCCTGCGGCCGCAGCAGCGCACGGCGCTCCCGCAGGAACCGGGCCAACTCCTGCCTCGCCATCCCCGTCGCCTCCCGTCCGCCTGGTACAGGTTGTCCCTGGCAGGGCGGGCGCGGCCAGGGAACCGTGGTGTGCATGACCGATCGCACAGCACTGGTCACCGGTGCCAACAAGGGAATCGGCCGGCATATTGCCGGACAGCTGGCCGCGGAGGGCTTCACGGTCCACGTGGGCGCACGGGACGCCGACCGCGGCAGGCGGGCCGTGGCGGAGATCGGCGCGGGCGCCCGGCTGCTGGTCCTGGACGTCACGGACCCCGACAGCATCGCCAAGGCCGCCGCCCAGGTGGACCGCCTGGACGTCCTGGTCAACAACGCGGGCATCAATCCGTCGCTCGCCTCGCCGACCGAGTCGGACGCCGACGAGTTCCGACGCGCGTACGACACGAACGTCGTCGCGGTCCTGGAGGTCACCAACGCCTTCCTCCCGGCCCTGCGCCGTTCGCCCCGCCCCCGCATCGTCAACGTCTCCAGCGGTACGGCGTCCCTGACCTGGAGCACCCGCCCCAACCCCCAGTTCACCCCGGGCCACCCCGGCTCCGCCGCCTACCGCGCCTCCAAGACGGCCCTGAACGCCCTCACCCTCCTGTACGCCCAGACGCTCGCCGGAGAGGGCTTCAAGGTCAACGCCCTCGCGCCGGGACGGAGGGCCACCGACCTCGTGCCCGGCGCGCGGGCCACCGGCGACGATCCGGCTCAGGGGGCGGCAGGGGCCGTACACCTGGCACTGCTGGAGGACGACGGGCCGACGGGGGAGTTCTTCTCGTGGGACGGGGAGGGGGTGCCATGGTGAGGGACAGGGGATGCCGTGGTGAGGGATAGGGGATGTCCCGTACGTCTCCCGGGGGTTGGCGGCCGGTCCCTCTCCCTCTCTGAGGGGACGTCACTTCCCTCTCCGTGCGGACGCCTGCTGCGAGGCCCGGTTCTAGCGTCAGCGGCATGACAAGAACCCGTCGCACAGCCATCGCTGTCGTTCTGGCACTCGTCCTGCCGCTGCCCGTGTGGGCCGCAGCCGCCCCCGTGTCAGCCGCGCCCTCGGTGCACCGCACCCTCGCGGCCTCCGACACGGACATCTCCCCGGCCACCCTGCCCGCCCCGACGGGCCCGTACGCCGTCGGCCGGGACATCCTGCACCTCGTCGACGAGCACCGTCAGGACCCGTGGGTCCCCTCGGCCGGGCCCCGGCAGCTCATGGTGTCGATGTACTACCCCGCCCGGCCCGGCACCGGCGGACCCGCCCCCTACATGACCACCGAGGCCGCCCGGCTGATGCTCCAGCTGAAGCTCCCGGGCAGCACGATCCCGCCCGAGGCGGTCAGCGCAACCCGCACCTGGTCGCACACCGACGCGGCCCCGCGGCACGGCAGGTACCCGCTGATCCTGCTCTCGCCCGGCTTCACCATGCCCCGCACCGAGATCACCAGCCTCGCCGAGGACCTGGCCAGTCGCGGCTACGTCATCGCCCTCGTCGACCACACCTACGAGAACTCCGGCACCACGTTCCCCGACGGGCAGACCCTCACCTGCGCCGTCTGCGACGACCCCGACGCGTACCCGCCCGAGACGATCGAGCAGAGCCGGGCGAAGGATCTGTCGTTCGTCATCGACGAGTTGACGGACCGCAGCCACCCGGCCTGGCGTCACGCCGGCCTGATCGACAGCAGCCGGATCGGCGTGGCGGGCCACTCCCTCGGCGGCGCCTCCGCGGTCCCGACGATGGCCCATGACCGGCGCGTCCGGGCCGGCGTCGACCTCGACGGCACCATGTTCGCGCCCGTCCCCGCGGACGGCCTGGGCGGCCGCCCGTTCATGATGATCGGTCACCCGACGGGCACCGGCGAGGACCCCACCTGGACGGCCGCCTGGAGCCGCCTCACCGGCTGGAAACGCTGGCTGACCGTCACCGGCTCCGACCACGCCGGCTTCACCGACCTCCCGGTCCTCGCCGAGGCACTCGGCATCCCCGACCCGAGCACGACGCTCTCCCCCGCACGAGCCGTCCAGCTCACCCGCACCTACGTCGCGGCCTTCTTCGACCTCCACCTGCGGCACATCCCCGCCCCCATCCTGAACGGCCCCGACCCGACCTACCCGGAGGTGACGTTCCACGCACCGTGACGGCAGCCGGACCGCCGAGGCGAGGCCGCCGCCGCTCACGCACGCGTGCACCTCACGGGCAGCGGAGCGACGTCATGGACGGCGACCGTCCACTCGCGGGCGTGGCGCCGCGCAGCCTCGCCGGAGCAGCCGGGTGGGACCGGAGGTCGAGGTCCCGCTCGGGGCCCCACTGGTCGCGGGCGGGCGACCGCCTCAACCACCGCCAGGATCTCGCGCTGAGGCCGTTCTCCCGGTCTCAGGCCCGCAGCCCCTTGAGCCCGTCGTAGGCCGACATGACGATCTCCAACCCCCGGTTGTCCCCGGCGGGTTCGCGCATCTGGTTCGTCGCGTATGCCACGACCATCCGGGCCTCGGGTTCGATCATCACGAGGGAGCCGCCCCAGCCGCCCCAGCCGTATGTACTTCCGAACAGCCCGTAGCCGAGCCCCCAGCGCATGGGCATGCCCAGCACTCGGTCCTTTCCGCTGAACTGTTCCACCCAGGCCCGCTCACACCCGGCCGGCGACAGCAGCCGTACCCCGTCCAGGGTCCCGCCGCACGCCATCACCGACTGGACGAGGGCGATCGAGCGTGCGTTGCCGAAACCACCGGCCGCCGGGATCTGTGCCCGTCGCCAGGCAGGGCTGTTGCCGTCGCGGACCCGGAACGCGGTGGC
This sequence comes from Streptomyces sp. NPDC001617, assembly GCF_053596855.1. Classification (NCBI taxonomy): domain Bacteria; kingdom Bacillati; phylum Actinomycetota; class Actinomycetes; order Kitasatosporales; family Streptomycetaceae; genus Streptomyces; species Streptomyces sp. NPDC001617. The sequence continues at coordinate 86,883 of NZ_JBSFHA010000040.1, read as the reverse complement.
GGCGGACGGGGTCGTGTTGCCGGGCGCGCTCGCCGTGTACTCCTCGTCCCGCCCCGGCGGCGGAATCGTGAGCGCCACCCGGTGGTCGTGCTCGGGGGCCAGCCCGATGTGGAAGTCGGCCCCGAGCGGCCCGGCGATCTCCTCGGCGAAGAACTCCCCGACACTGCGCCCGCTGACCCGCCACACCACCTCACCCACCAGGAACCCCTGGGTGAGCGAGTGATACCCGGCCGCACTTCCCGGCTCCCACTGCGGCGCCGCCGCGACGAGCCGTGCCGTGGCGGCCGCCCAGTCGAACACCTCCTCCACCGGCCCGTCCCAGTCGGGCAACCCGGCGGTGTGCGACAGCAGATGCCGTACGAGAACCTTCTCCTTGCCGGCCGCGGCGAACTCGGGCCAGTACCGGGCGACGGGCGCGTCCAGGTCGAGCTCCCCCCGGTCGACCAGCACCAGCGCGCACAGGGCCGTCATCGTCTTCGTCACGGAGTAGACGCAGACGAGGGTGTCCCGCTGCCAGGGCACGGTACGCCCGGCATCGGCGAACCCACCCCACACGTCCACGACCGGCTCCCCGTCCACGAAGACCGCCACGGCCCCACCGACGTCCCCTCCGTCCAGCAACTCCGCCAGCGCGGAAGGCACGGCGGTGAACAGGTCGTCGTACGAGCCCTGAATGTCAGCCATGAGTGGCATTAGCCCGCATCGGGCGGGCGGGGGGCAACCGAATTACGGTAGCCACCGTCGTCGGCAGGCGTGGCTCGGCCAGATGGTCCAGCCGGGCCAGGATGTGCCGCGCCCCTCACGCCGGCGAAGCAGTCGGCGTCCATGCTTGCGGACTTGGCCTGCCCTATGGGCAGTACGTCTTCGAGAACTCCGGCGTTGAACAGCTGCACGCAGCACAGCTTCATCAGCTCCGTGTCCCCGTCTCCCTGCGCACGCGTCTCCAGCCGGGTCTGTTCGGCGAGCAGCCCGCGCACTTCGTCGAGGTCGGCTCCGGCGGGGTGCAGGCCGTAGCGGTGCAGGCTCTCGTCTTCGTCCATCGCCATACTTTCTCGGTGAGAGCGGACTCGGATGGTTCCGGGCCACGCCGTGCCGGTCGTCGGCGGATTCGGCCCACGGTCCGGGTTCGGTGGTCCAGCCGTCTCCGGCGGTGGTGTGAAGCCCTCTGCCGAAGGACCCCTTCGGCAGACTCGCCCCACGTAGTCGATACAGCTCAGCGTTCAGGCACGTGCCCTTGAAGTCTGTGAACGAGGCTTGATGATCCACGTCATCCTGTCCCGCTTCCACGCGGCGGGGAAACGGCCGTCGCGGGCGGCGGGCAGGGGCCGATCTGCGGGGAGTAGGCCTGGTTGACGGTGACCGTGGACTGCGAGTGGGCCGCACGGATCCTGTGTGGTGGTTCTTCCATGGCGTACAGCGAGGGGTCGGCGGTTCAGGCAGCCACTGGATTTCGACTGCCGTTCGCCGTGGCGGAGAACTCCGACCGAAGGGCGGGTCGGACGGGTACGGAATCGCTTGGAACCCTCGTACGTTGAGCACAGTGGGCATGGGATGCCGGTGGTGTGCGAGCCGGGTGGCCCGAGTGATCGAGCTGACAGATGTGGAGGGGCCGTAATGGCTGCGCAGACGCAGAGGGCCGTGCTGGCAGGCGGGTGCTTCTGGGGGATGGAGGAGCTGATCCGCCGACTCCCGGGTGTGACGGCGACCCGGGTCGGTTACACGGGAGGTGACGTGCCCAACGCGACGTACCGGAACCACGGGACGCACGCGGAGGCCATCGAGATCCTTTTCGACCCGGCGAAGACCGACTTCCGCGCGCTCCTGGAGTTCTTCTTCCAGATCCACGACCCGAGCACCAAGAACCGCCAGGGCAACGACATCGGCCTCAGCTACCGCTCGGCGATCTACTACGTGGACGACGAGCAGAAGCGGATCGCCGAGGACACGATCGCGGATGTGGACGCCTCCGGCCTGTGGCCCGGCAAGGTCGTCACCGAGGTGGAGCCGGTCGGCCTCTTCTGGGAGGCCGAGCCCGAGCACCAGGACTACCTGCAGCGTTACCCGGACGGCTACACCTGCCACTTCCCGCGCCCGGGATGGCGGCTGCCCGCCCGCGCGGAAGGCTGACCGACCTGGAGACGGCCCGGCGGAAGGCGGAACCTGACCGGCCGAGGTTCCGCAGCCGGGCCGTGCCCGCTCAGTGCGGCAGCGTCGCCGGGCTGCCGCCGTTCGCCTCGTAGCCACCCACCGCCAGGGCGCGGTAGACCGCGAACTCGGCGGCGGGGTCGGCGGAGAGGGTCCAGGGAAGGGCCCCCACGTGGCCGTCGATGTGTATGAGCTGGCTCATGGCCTCCGCCCAGCGCTCGGCGCGGACCAGGAAGAAGACCAGCAGGTGGCGTACGTGCGCCAGCATCGGGTCGTCCGGGCGGGCCGAGTGCACCGCGTGCAGCGCGCCGTGGATCGCCTTGGTCACGACCTCGCTCTGGTAGAAGCCGCGGACCAGGTTCACCTCCGGGAGGTGCTCGAACACCGCGAACAGCGGCATGGCGGCGAGGAGGGAGCCCTGCGGGGCCCGGGCGGCCGCGGCCTCCGCGAAGGAGTACGCCAGCTCGCGCGAGCCGTGCCACTTCTCGCACCAGTAGTGCAGCGCGGCCAGATGCGCGCCCATGTGGGAGGGGGCGCGGTCCAGGATCTTCAGCCAGAGCTGCTCGAACTCCGGCCGGGGGTACGCCAGTCCGCGGGCCACCGACAGCTCGACGATGTACGGCACCGGGTCGCCCGGCGCGAGCAGCGCCGCGTCGCCGCAGGCCGCCCTCGCCTCCTCCATGATGATGCGGAACTCGTCCGTGCCCGGCGTCGACGTCCGCCACGCCTGCTGCACCAGGAACTCGGCGTGCACGGCCGCGCCGCCCGCGTCCTTGGGGTGTTCGACCCGCCACACCCGCAGCCACTGCCCGCCCGGCGTCTCGCTGACCCCGCCCGGCCGCTCCCTCAGCTCCAGGGACGCGGCGCCCGCGAAGGCCTGCACGCGCTGCCAGCGCAGCTCGCCCTCCGCCTCCGTGCCCGCCAGCAGCTGCGAGGCCGCGCGGTAGTCCTGGGTGCGCTGCACCAGGTCCAGGACGTCCAGCAGGTCCTGGTCGGGGCCGGGCATACGGACGTCCAGCTCCTCCTCCCGCACGAAGCCGTAGTTCGCGGGGTCGGCCGCGTCCGGGTGGCCGGCCGGGACCTGCTCGATCATGCCCCGGCGGCGCCGCATGACCGGGAGCAGCACGAAGCCCACCATGACCACCGCGATCAGGACCCAGAGAAATTCCATGCCTCAAGGGTTCCAGACGCCTGTGACAATTGGCGAACCAGGTCGGCGGGCCTGTGGAAAACTCCCCGCAGCCGCTTCGGAAGCGCTTTCGCACCGAGGGAAAACCCGGCCGTACGGCCTCCCGCGCCTCGCCGTCCGACACCTGGCCCGCGAGCGCACTACCCTCGGTGCCCATGAGCGACAGGCACATCAGTCAGCACTTCGAGACCCTCGCGATCCACGCGGGCAACACCGCCGATCCCCTCACCGGCGCGGTCGTCCCGCCGATCTACCAGGTCTCGACCTACAAGCAGGACGGCGTCGGCGGCCTGCGGGGCGGCTACGAGTACAGCCGTAGCGCCAACCCCACCAGGACCGCCCTGGAGGAGAACCTCGCCGCCCTCGAGGGCGGCCGTCGCGGGCTCGCGTTCGCGTCCGGACTGGCGGCCGAGGACTGCCTGTTGCGTACGCTGCTCAGCCCCGGCGACCACGTGGTCATCCCCAACGACGCGTACGGCGGCACGTTCCGCCTGTTCGCGAAGGTCGTCGCCCGGTGGGGGGTGGAGTGGTCGGTCGCCGACACCAGCGATCCGTCCGCCGTACGGGCCGCCCTCACCCCGAAGACCAAGGCCGTGTGGGTGGAGACCCCCTCCAACCCGCTGCTCGGCATCACCGACATCGCCGCCCTCGCCCAGATCGCCGGGGACGCGGGCGCGAAGCTCGTCGTCGACAACACCTTCGCCACGCCGTACCTGCAGCAGCCGCTGGCGCTCGGCGCGGATGTCGTCGTGCACTCCCTGACCAAGTACATGGGCGGTCACTCGGACGTCGTCGGCGGTGCGCTGGTCGTCGCCGACGAGGCGCTGGGCGAGGAGTTGGCGTACCACCAGAACGCGATGGGCGCGGTCGCCGGGCCCTTCGACTCGTGGCTGGTGCTGCGCGGCGCCAAGACGCTCTCGGTGCGCATGGACCGGCACAGCGAGAACGCCACCAAGGTCGCCGACATGCTCACCCGGCACGCGCGCGTGACGCGTGTGCTGTACCCGGGCCTGGAGGACCACCCCGGCCACGAGGTCGCCGCCAAGCAGATGCGGGCCTTCGGCGGCATGGTGTCGTTCCAGGTCGCGGGCGGCGAGGAGGCGGCCGTCGAGGTCTGCAACCGCGCCAAGGTGTTCACCCTCGGCGAGTCCCTGGGCGGCGTCGAGTCGCTGATCGAGCACCCCGGACGCATGACGCACGCGTCGGTGGCCGGCTCGGCCCTGGAGGTGCCGGCCGACCTCGTCCGCCTCTCCGTCGGCATCGAGAACGTCGACGACCTCCTGGAGGACCTGCAGCAGGCGCTCGGCTAGCCGAGCCCGCTCACCAGCCCGTCGTGTACGGGGGAGTCGTCTGCGAGGGCGGCTCCACCCACGGGCGGGCCACCAGCGCCCACACCAGGAACGCCAGGGTCCCGGCACACACCAACAGCCACAGCGCATGCCGCGCGACCCGCCTGCGGCGCAGCATCCGGGCCCCGCGCCGCATGACGTCGGCATACAGCTCCGGCGGCACGACGGGCGTGTCCCGCTCCATGATCCGCCGCGCGGCGGCCTCCCGCTCGGGCCGGTTCATCCGCTCCTCCCGGGGCCGGAATCCGTCATGACGGCGCCACCTTCGCCCCCACCACCGAGGGAGCGGGCCCCTTCGGGGGATGCAGCAGGGTCGCCGTCGCGCGGTCGCAGATCGCATGGACGCGTTCCGTCGGCAGGCCGAGGAGTGCCGCCGTCTGCTCCTCGGCGACCCCCTCGTACAGCCTGAGGACCAGGATCAGGCGCTCCTGCGGCGTGAGGCCGGACAGGGTGCTGTCGGGGTGCGGGCGGCTCCGGCCGAAGGCGCCGTACTGGTGCCAGGCCGCGCGGGCGAAGCGGGTGGCCAGGTACTGCCGGGCGCGGTCGTACGGGTCCTCCCCGCGCAGCCGGTCCCAGCACGCGTACGTGTGCGCGAGGGCGTGCGTCAGCAGGCGTCGCGCGCGCGGGTTGTCGTCCGGGGACTCCGCCGTGAGCAGCGTCGCGGCACGCAGCAGCCGCCCTGCCGCGCCCGCGACGAACGCCTCGAACTCCCGGGCCCGGCGGGCACCTTGGGACGCCTGCCGTTGTCGCACCGCGCCTCCCGCCTGACGCGACCCTGATGAGAGACCGGACCCGGCCGCGTACGGCATACGGAACCGTGTGCGAACAGGGCCCGATCTCATATGAGGCCAGGGGTGGGCTCTCGGTCAAGAGCCGGGCGGCATGCACGCGCACGTGAGGGTTCCCCCGCCGCACGGGCGCGTACAGGACCGCCTACGACGACGCCTCGGGGCCCGGCACCCCCTGGACCGACATCCGGGCGGAGAGCGCGGTGTTGAAGCGCGTGAGGAGCGTGCAGAACGCCTCGCGCTCCTCCGGCGCCCAGTCGTGGGTCAGCTCGGCCATCAACTGACGCCTGGAGGAGCGCACTTCCTCCAGTCGCGACTGCCCGCGCGGGGAGAGCTGGAGCACCACCGCGCGCCCGTCCTCGGGGTGCGAGGTCCGCTTGACGAGGCCCGTGTCGACCAACGGGGCCACCTGCCGGGTGACCGTCGAGGAGTCGATGCCCATGCTGGCCGCGAGCGCCTTGACGCCCATCGGGCCTTCCTTGTCGAGGCGGTTGAGCAGCAGGTATGCGGCGCGGTCCATGGAGTTGCGCACCTGCCCGACCCCGCCGAGCCGGGTCTGTTCGGCACGGCGGGCGAAGACCGCCACCTCGTGCTGCAGCGTGTCGAGGAGACCGATGTCACCGACGGTCGTCATGTCCATCGACATTTCAGGTGTTGTGGGCATGGCCGGAGGCTCGCTTCATGAAGGTGGTCTGGAATGGGGGACAGAGTACGCGGCCGGGAGGCGGGCCGTACCGACGCTGCGCAAACCAGTCTCGGACGTTGGTCACACCGGTCGCGTGCGCCTGTGAACTGCGATGCTTGAGTCATGAGCTACAGCACGGCTGACTCCTTGCGGCCCGTGACCCTCGACGACGTACGGGGCGCCCAGAAGATGCTCTCGGGCGTGGCGCGGGTGACGGCGATGGAGGGCAGCAGGCACCTGTCCCAGCTGGTCGGCGCGCCGGTGCACCTCAAGTGCGAGAACCTCCAGCGCACGGGCTCCTTCAAGCTGCGCGGCGCATACGTCAGGATCGCGGGGCTGCTGCCCGAGGAGCGGGCCGCCGGGGTCGTCGCGGCGAGCGCCGGCAACCACGCGCAGGGCGTCGCCCTCGCGTCCTCGCTGCTGGGCGTGCGGGCCACGGTGTTCATGCCGAAGGGTGCCCCGCTGCCGAAGATCAGCGCCACGCGCGAGTACGGCGCCGAGGTGCGGCTGCACGGCCAGGTGGTCGACGAGACGCTGGCCGCCGCGCAGGCGTACGCGGCCGAGACGGGCGCGGTGTTCATCCACCCCTTCGACCACCCGGACGTCATCGCGGGACAGGGGACGGTCGGGCTGGAGATCCTGGAGCAGTGCCCGGAGGTGCGCACGGTCGTCGTCGGCATCGGCGGCGGAGGCCTCGCGGCGGGTATCGCGGTCGCGGTGAAGGCACTGCGGCCTGACGTGCGGGTCGTGGGCGTGCAGGCGGCCGGCGCTGCGGCGTATCCGCCCTCGCTCGCGGCCGGACGTCCGACGTCGATCGAGCACCCGGCGACGATGGCCGACGGCATCAAGGTCGGGCGGCCCGGCGACGTGCCGTTCCGGATCATCGCCGAGCTGGTGGACGAGGTCCGCACGGTCACCGAGGACGAACTGGCCGCCGCACTGCTGCTGTGCCTGGAGCGGGCCAAGCTGGTCGTCGAACCGGCAGGCGCCAGCCCGGTCGCGGCGCTGCTGAGCGACCCGCGTGCCTTCGAGGGGCCGGTCGTGGCGGTGCTGTCCGGCGGCAACGTCGATCCGCTGCTGATGCAGCGCGTGCTGCGGCACGGCATGGCCGCGCAGGGCCGCTACCTGGCCGTACGGCTGCGTCTCACGGACCGGCCGGGGGCGCTCGCGACGCTTCTCGGGGCGTTGTCAGTGGTGGACGCTAACGTCCTCGATGTGAGTCACGTACGGACCGATCCACGGCTCGGGCTCACGGAGGCGGAGGTCGAGCTGCACCTCGAGACGAAGGGGCCGGAGCACTGCGCCGAGGTCGGCCGCGCCCTGCGCGAAGCGGGCTACACGGTCATCGACTGAGGGGCTCCTTCTCACTCGTACGGGAAAATCCGTTGAGAGACGCGATACATCGCGTTACGGTGAGTCTCGCGGCCGCCGACCCGCCATCGAATCCGTCACCCATCAGGCGGAACACCTCGCACAAACCCAGGCTTTCCGAAGAATCCCCGACGACGTGGAGACTCACATGCCAGGCGCCATCTATGCCGAAGGTCTGGTGAAGACCTTCGGTGAAGTAAGGGCTCTGGACGGCGTCGACCTCGATGTTCCCGAGGGCACCGTCCTGGGCCTGCTCGGGCCGAACGGCGCGGGCAAGACGACCGCCGTCCGCTGTCTGACCACCCTGCTGCAACCGGACAGCGGCAAGGCCATGGTCGCGGGCCTCGACGTGCTCAAGCAGCCGAACGAGGTACGCCGCTCGATCGGCCTGTCCGGCCAGTTCGCCGCGGTCGACGAGTATCTGACCGGCCGCGAGAACCTGCAGATGGTCGGCCAGCTCTACCAGATGAAGGCCAAGGCCGCGAAGGTCCGGGCCGAGGAGCTGCTCGCCCAGTTCGACCTCGCGGACGCGGCCGACCGCACCGCGAAGACCTACTCCGGAGGCATGCGCCGGCGGCTCGACCTCGCCGCCGCCCTGGTGGTCTCGCCGCCCGTGATGTTCATGGACGAGCCGACGACCGGCCTCGACCCGCGCAACCGCCAGCTCCTCTGGGAGGTCATCAAACAGCTCGTCTCCGGCGGTACGACCCTGCTGCTGACCACCCAGTACCTGGAAGAGGCCGACCACCTCGCGCACGACATCGCGGTCGTCGACCACGGCCGCGTGATCGCCCGCGGCACCTCCGACCAGCTCGAGGCCCGCACCGGCGGCGAGCGCGTCGAGGTCGTGGTGCACGAGCGCGAACACATCCCCACCGCCCGCGAGGTCCTCGCCGGCTTCGGCAAGGGCGAGCTCACCGTCGAGGAGCACACCCGCAAGCTCACCGTCCCGGTCACCGGCGGCGCCAAGCTGCTGGCCGAGGTCATCCGTGAGCTGGACGTCCGCGGCATCGAGATAGACGACATCGGCCTGCGCCGTCCCACCCTCGACGACGTCTTCCTCTCCCTGACGGGACATGTGGCCGAGGTGAAACCCGAGGAGAACGGCGCGTCGGCGGAAGCGGCCGCCCAGGACCGCAAGCACAAGAAGGAGGCCGCCAAGTGAGCGCCGTCACCGACGCCGTGCGGTCGCGCCGACCGGGAACCCCATCAGCCAGTCCTTCCGGGACTCGATGGTCGTTGCCAAGCGCAACTTGATTCGCATGTCCCGGATTCCTGAAATGATTATCTATGGGCTAATCCAGCCCATCATGTTCGTGGTGCTGTTCACCTATGTCTTCGGCGGTTCCATGCAGATCGGCGGCAGCACCAGCGCCACCGACTACAAGAACTTCCTGATGGCCGGCATCTTCGCGCAGACCGTCACCTTCGCCACCGCCAGCTCCGGCGCCGGTATCGCCGACGACATGCACAAGGGCCTCATCGACCGCTTCCGCTCCCTGCCCATGGCACGCGGCGCGGTGCTGACCGGGCGCACCCTCGCGGACCTGGTGCAGACGGCGCTGACCCTGGTCGTCCTCGCGGTGGTCGCGCTGCTGGTCGGCTGGCGCGTCGGATCGGACGGCGCCACCAACGCCGCCAAGGTCCTCGCCGCCTTCGGCCTGCTGCTCCTGCTCGGGTACGCCTTCACCTGGATCGGCGCCCTGATCGGCATGTCCGTCCGCACCCCGGAGGCGGCGACCTCCAGCGGACTGATCTGGCTGTTCCCGGTGACGTTCATCTCGAACGCCTTCGTGGACACCAGCCATATGACCCCGTGGCTGCGTCATATCGCCGAGTGGAACCCGTTCAGCGCCACCGTGCAGGCCTGCCGGGTGCTGTTCGCCAACCCGGGCCAGTCACCGTCCGACGCCTGGCCCATGCAGCACCCGGTGTGGGCCTCGCTGATCTACTCGGTCCTGATCGTCGTCATATTCCGGACCCTGGCGGTCCGGAAGTACCGCTCGGCGACGGCATGACGACGCCCCCGGCGTCATCGGACGCCGGGGGCTCGCCAAGGACGTGCGTGCTCGGGATCAGCCGTTGTAGGGCTCGGCCTTGAGGATCTTCACGGAGGCCTTCCTGCCGTTCGGCAGCTCGTACTCCGCGTCCTCGCCGACCTTGTGGCCGATCACACCGGAGCCCAGGGGGGACTGCGGCGAGTAGGTCTCGATGTCGGCGCTCGCGTACTCGCGCGAGGCGAGCAGGAAGGTCAGGGTGTCGTCCTCGTCGCCGTCGAAGGCGATCGTCACGACCATGCCGGGGGCCACGGCGCCGTCCGCCGACGCCGGGGCCTCGCCGACCTTGGCGTTCTCCAGGAGCTGGGTCAGCTGGCGCACACGGAGCTCCTGCTTGCCCTGCTCTTCCTTGGCCGCGTGGTACCCGCCGTTCTCACGCAGGTCGCCCTCCTCGCGCGCGGCCGCGATCTTGGCGACGACCTCCGTGCGCGCAGGACCAGACAGGTACTCCAGCTCGGCCTTGAGCTGGTTGTACGCCTCCTGGGTAAGCCAGGTGACGTTCTCACTGGTCTGGGTCACAGGTGCTCCTCGTAGGTACTGGGAATACAAAGCATCGCCCTACCCAGAAGAATGTTCCTTCACGGATGGGCGAAACCACGAGCCTAACAATTCAGCGGCCCAAGGGGGAGGACATATGCCATCAGAAATACGTCAACGCAGGTCAGCGACTACGTATCGAGCGTGACGTCAGTCGGCGTGACAGCCGAGCAGCTCGGCCGTGGTGCCCGGGGCCGTCGTACGGAGCGTGACGACCTTGTCGATGCGGGTGGCCTTGCCGTCGAAGCGGAAGTCGGCCCGTCCCACCTCGGACTGGTCGGCCGCCTGGGAGCGCACGGTGCAGTAGCCGGAGGCGCCGGCGTCCTTGCGGACCTCGAGATGGATCGAGACGGAGTTCTTGTGCGGCTCGAACGTGATCACCTCGCCGCTGATCTTGTTCTCGCCGACGTAGTGGTAGGCGAAGTAGGCGATCAGGGCGAGAAGGAGGGCCCCGAACACGGCGCCGGCGATCTTGAGTTTGTGGTCGGCGCGCTCGTCCGAGGAGCGGCCGTAGCGGCCCTCGGGCAGCTGAGTGCTCGCCGTACTCATGATCGTCCTCTCGGCAGGGGGCTCCCGAAGCCGGACCCCGGAATTATTCGCCGCCCGATTCGGTCACTATAGAAGCCGCCGATCGCCCCCCAAGTCACCGGGGCGCCGACTTACCAAGGATTGAGTCTTGACTGACCAGCTGCGACTGATGGCCGTCCACGCCCACCCCGACGACGAGTCGAGCAAAGGCGCGGCCACCATGGCGAAGTACGTGTCCGAGGGGGTGGACGTGCTGGTCGTGACCTGCACGGGCGGGGAGCGCGGCTCCATCCTCAATCCGAAACTCCAGGGCGACAAGTACATCGAGGAGCACATCCACGAGGTACGCAAGAAGGAGATGGACGAGGCCCGCGAGATCCTCGGGATCAAGCAGGAGTGGCTCGGTTTCATCGACTCCGGCCTGCCCGAGGGCGACCCGCTGCCGCCCCTGCCCGAGGGCTGCTTCGCCCTGGAGGACGTCGACAAGGCGGCCGGTGAGCTGGTGAAGCAGATCCGCTCGTTCCGTCCCCAGGTGATCACCACCTACGACGAGAACGGCGGCTACCCGCACCCCGACCACATCATGACCCACAAGATCTCGATGGTGGCGTTCGAGGGTGCGGCGGACACCGAGAAGTATCCGGAGCCGGAGTTCGGCGCGGCGTACCAGCCGCTCAAGCTTTACTACAACCAGGGCTTCAACCGCCCGCGCACCGAGGCGCTGCACCAGGCGCTGCTGGAGCGGGGCCTGGAGTCGCCGTACGGGGACTGGCTCAAGCGCTGGAAGGAGTTCGAGCGCACCGAGCGCACGCTGACCACGCACATCCCGTGCGCCGAGTACTTCGAGATCCGTGACAAGGCGCTGATCGCCCACGCCACGCAGATCGACCCCGACGGCGGCTGGTTCAAGGTGCCGATGGAGATCCAGAAGGAGGTCTGGCCGACGGAGGAGTACGAGCTCGCGAAGTCGCTCGTCGATACCTCCCTCCCCGAGGACGACCTCTTTGCGGGCATCCGCGACAATGCCTGACATGAGCGCAAGCGTGAGCCTGGCAATGACGCACCTCGTCCCCCTCGCCAAGGAGGTGGACGAGAACAAGGTCACCCCCGGCGTCCTCGGTTTCATCGTCTTCGCGGTGATGGCCCTGGCGATATGGGGGCTGATGAAGTCCATGAGCAAGCACATGGGCAAGGTGACGTTCGAGGAGGCGGCGGACCCGGAGGCGGAGGCCTCCGGCAAGGGAACCGCGAACTCCGAGAAGGCCTCGCCGACGAAGCGCTGACCGCCGGGCGACCGACGGCATGATTCCGTGACACCTTCCGCGGGCGTCACGGGCTCATGCCGTACCGGAGGACACCCCCATCACCTCCCGTGCATGCCGACTCGGCACCATCCCCAGCCGCCAGGCCTGCCAGCCGTCCTCCAGATTCACGCCCCGCTCCAGCAGCAGCCGGTACGCCCCCACGTAGTCGTCCAGCTTCTCGTCGCGGAGCCGGTGCCTCGTCCGCTCCAGCTCGGCCAGGTCCTCCTGGGCCACCGCCGAGCCGACCTCCACGCCGCCGGGCGCCGCGTACGGCAGCAGGGTGCAGCGCAGGAAGCGCGCCCAGTCCTCGCCGCGCCGGTCGCCGTAGGACGTGAACAGATCCACCGCCTGGTCGCACAGTGCCAGCGCCTGGGGCGTACGGGTGTTGCCCGCGTCCACCACCGCCAGCTCCAGGCATGTCCACGCCTCGCCGTGGGCGACGCCGATGCGCTGGAAGTCGGCCCGGGCGTCCACCAGGAGTTGGCGGGCGAAGCCCGAGTTCCTCAACGATCCTGTCTGGGCCGCGCGTTGGTCCCGCGTCACCCGCGCCGAATGATGCCGTGCGCAGGCGAGCCCGTACACGTCCCGCATGCGGGAGAACATCGTGCGGGAGCGTTCCAGTTCGCGGACCGCCAGGTCGAGGTTGCCCGTTTCCTCCAGGGCCTGGCCCAGGTAGTAGACGGTCCAGGCCTCGCCGCGGGCGTCCTCGTTCTCGCGGTGGCGGGAGGCCGCCTGGCGGAGGCCGTCGACGGCCGGGGAGGGGTCGCCGGCGACCAGGCGGGCACGGGCGAGCTGGGTGAGGGCCCAGGCCTCGCCGCGGGCGTCGCGGGTGCGGCCGTAGCGGTCGAGGGCCGCGCGGAGCTCGGACTCCGCGCGGGGCACGTCGCCCATGCGCAGGGACAGTTGGCCGAGTTGGAAGTGGGCCCAGGCCTCGCCGTGCACGGACTCGCCGGCACGGTGCAGGACCAGGGAGTCCGTGAGGAGGGTCAGGGCTTCGGAGACACGGCCGCGGTCCCGCTCCACCGCCGCCAGCGCGTGCATGGTCCAGGCGCGGTCCGTGGCCAGTTCGGGAGGTGCCTGGAGGTCCAGGGCCTCGCGGAGCTTTGTCTCGGCCTCGGTGAGGTTGCCCTGGTGGTGGAGGGTGATGCCCAGGGAGCACAGGGCCCGGGCGGCGCCCGCGTCGTGGTGTGCCTCCCTGTAGAGGTCCACCACGGAGGACAGGGTGGTGCGGGCCTTGTCCAGCTCGCCCAGCTGGCGGGCCGCGATACCGGTGCGCCACTGCACCGAGCGGACCAGGAGGCCCTCGTCGACGGCCTGCGCCAGCTCGCTGATCTCGCCCAGGCGGTAGAGGTCGCCGCGCAGCAGGCAGTAGTCGCACAGGGCGCCGAGGAGGTTGAGGACCGCCGCCTGGTTCACGCCCTCCGCGTGGCGCAGGGCCGAGGTGATGAAGCTCGACTCGTCGTCCAGCCAGCGCAGGGCCTCGTCCAGGGAGGTGAAGCCGTGCGGGCTGAAGCGGTCCGAGCGGGTCGACATATTGCCGTCGACCAGGCGCAGCACCGAGTCAGCGAGGTCGGCGTAGTTGACGATCAGGCGTTCCTGGGCCGAGGTGCGCTCGGTGGGTTCCTCCTCGTCGAGGAGACGGGCCTGGGCGAAGGCCCGTACCAGGTCGTGGAGGCGGTAGCGGTTGCCGCGGACGTGGTCGATCAGGCCCGCGCGGGACAGGGCGACCAGGTGGCGGGTGGCTTCGGTCTCGTCCGTCGCGAGGAGGGACGCGGCGGCCGCGGCGCCCAGCGAGGCGCGGCCGGCGAGGGCGAGGCGGCGCAGCAGGCGGCGGGTGGTCTCGGACTGGTCGGTGTAGCGGAGCCAGAGGGCTCGCTCGGTCGGCTCCACCGGGCCGTACGCCCCCAGGTCCGTGGCCAGTTGGCGGGGTGAGCGCGCGCCGAGGGACGAGCCGGCGATGCTCAGGGCGAGGGGCAGACCGCCGCACAACTCCCTGATCCGGTCGGCGGATTCGGCGTCGTACGGCCCGGAGCTGTCCTGTGCCGCCGCGTCCAGCAGCTCATCGGCGCCCGCCGGGTCCAGGGCCTCGACCGGCAGCTCGTACACCTGGGCGAGGAGGTCCGAGGGCAGGGCGAGGGGCTCGCGGGCGGTGACCAGGACCAGGCTGTCGGAGCGCTCGGGGACGAGGGTGCGGACCTGTTCGGGGTCGGAGGCGTCGTCCAGGACGATCGTGACCGGGAGTCCCGTCAGATGCTGGTGATACAGCTCGCTGAGGCGCTTGACCTGCTGGTCGGGGGAGGAGCGCTCGCGGAAGAGGAGCTGTTCGCGGGGGGCACCGAGGCGGTTGAGGAGGTGGAGGAGCGCGTCCCGGGTGTTCAGGGGCGGCTCGTCCGTGCTGTTGCCGCGCAGGTCGACCACGCAGGCGCCGCGGAAGTAGTCCTTGAGGTCATGGGTGGCGCGGACGGCGAGGGTCGTACGGCCGCTGCCGGGAGCGCCGTGCAGGACGACGACCGTGGGGCGGGTCTCCGTGGTCGCGCGGGACGCCTGGACCCACTGGCGGATGCGGGCCAGCTCCTTGCGCCGGCCCGCGAACGGGCCGTCCGGCTCGGGGAGTTGACCGAACGACTGCTGCAGCAGGTTCCTTCCGCGGGCCGCCGCGCTCTTGTCCGCGCCCTTCAGACGGGGGCCCGTCTGCTTCGGGCCGGTGGAGGCGGCCAGGACGCGCTGCTGGTCGAGGAAGGGGCGGATGCCGCGGACCTCCAGGGCCGTGAGCCACTGCAGGCGCAGTTGTTCGGGGCCGCCGGGCTGGCCCGCGGCGCCGGCGCGATGGTGGGCCGCGGGGAGGTGGGAGCCGGCGACCTTGACGACGGTCGCCGCCGCGCCGACGACGCCGACGGTGACGCCCACGCCCACCGCCGTGCCGGCGTCCGTGCCGAAGGCCAGGTCGGCCACGGCGGCGGCGATCGCCGCGACGGCCGCCACTAGCAGGGGAGTTCCGGCACCCTCCTTCGCGTACCGCTGCCCGAAGCCGATCCGGCCCGCCTCGCCCTCGTCCAGTGCGCGCGTGTACGCCTCGTACTCCTCGGCGGCCGTCTCCGCCATCGCGTCCAGCGCGCCACGCGCCCGCGACAGCAGTACGGCTCCCTCGGTGCGCCCACCGGAGCGCCGCACCTCCTCTTCCACGGCCCGGGCCAACAGCCGGTCGGCGTCCCCCCGATGGCTGTCCCGCATGTCACGTCCCCCTCCGGCGGCAACTCCTTTGCCTACGAGTGTCCTTCGGGCGGGGCGTGAGCGACAGAGGGCCGCGATCACTCGGGGCGGGCGCGGCGGTCGCCGACGGCGAGGCGGACGCAGACACAGGCGAGCGCCCCCTCCGCCACCGCGCAGGCCACGGCCTGGGCGAGGGCGGAGCCCGGCTGGGCCGTCGTTATGTCGAACCAGGCGTCCAGGACCGCCACGGCTGCCGTCGCCGAGGCCGTGAGGCGGGCCCTCGGGTCGCCGCGCAGGCCCAGCAGGGCCGTCGCCGTACAGCCCGCCGCCATCAGGACGTCGAGGCCGATCCAGGCCAGCGACCAGTTCCGCACCTCGGTGTGCGCCGGGAGGGTCAGGCCCAGCACCACCATCCACGGCACCAGCAGCACGGCCGCCGCACTCAGGACGACCAGCGTCCATCGCTTCAGCAGCACGACCACCGCGCCCACCACCGCGCCCAGCAGGAGCAGCGTCCACCCCAACAGCAACTTCCTCTGCGGCTGCCTCTTCATCAAGCTCCCCCTATCCGTTCCCACGCCTCCAACCTAGACCGCAGAGAAAATTCTGCAAAGAAAATTCGGCAGACATCAGGGTCGGGTCAGGGTTCTCAGGGTTACCGTGGCCGCATGACCGACGGCCCGTCCGACCAGCGCGAGCTGACCAGCCTCGAACGCACCGCCCTCTACAAATCCCTCGGCAACCCGCTGCGCCGCCGCATCCTCGACTACCTCGGCCGACACGGCGAGGCGAACTCCACCGTGCTCGCGAAGGAGCTCGGCGAGAGTTCCGGCACCACCAGCTACCACCTGCGCAAACTCGCCGAGCAGAAGCTGATCGAGGAGATCCCGGAGAAGTCGGGCGGCCGGGAGCGCTGGTGGCGGGGGCTGCCGTTCAGGCACACCACGCCCGACCCGGCCACGATGACCCCCGACGAGTACGCGGCGGCCGAGCACCTCGCCCTGCTGAAGATCGACGTCGACACGGAGCTGATGCGCCGTGCCCACCAGGAGTACCGGGGGCCGGAGGGCTGGGCGCAGGTCCAGCGGCACGGCGGCTGGATGACCAAGGACGAACTCCTCGCCTTCATGCGCGAGTACCAGGCCCTCCTCGACCGCTACAGCGGCCCCCGTGAGAGCGCCCCCGAAGGGGCGCGCCCGGTCAGCATGCGTTTCTACGCCGTGCCGGAGCCCGTGGGAGAGTGGAACAGTGAACCGACTGGCCCATGAGACGTCCCCGTACCTCCTCCAGCACGCCGACAACCCCGTCGACTGGTGGCCCTGGTCGGCCGAGGCCTTCGACGAGGCCCGGAAGACGAACAAACCCGTTCTGCTGAGCGTCGGGTACAGCAGCTGCCACTGGTGTCACGTCATGGCCCATGAGTCCTTCGAGGACCGGGCCACCGCCGACTACCTCAACGAGCACTTCGTCAGCGTCAAGGTCGACCGCGAGGAGCGACCCGACGTCGACGCGGTCTACATGGAGGCCGTGCAGGCCGCCACCGGGCAGGGTGGCTGGCCCATGACCGTGTTCCTCACCCCGGACGCCGAACCCTTCTACTTCGGCACCTACTTCCCGCCCGCCCCCCGCCACGGCATGCCCTCCTTCCGCCAGGTCCTGGAGGGCGTACACAGCGCGTGGAGCGACCGGCGCGACGAGGTCGCCGAGGTCGCGGGCAAGATCGTGCGGGATCTCGCCGGACGCGAGATCTCCTACGGCGGTCCCGACGCCCCCGGTGAGGAGGAGCTCGCCCAGGCGCTGCTCGGGCTCACCCGGGAGTACGACGCGCAGCGCGGCGGATTCGGCGGGGCGCCCAAGTTCCCGCCGTCCATGGTCGTCGAGTTCCTGCTCCGTCATCACGCCCGGACCGGGGCCGAGGGTGCCCTGCAGATGGCTCAGGACACGTGTGAGCGCATGGCTCGTGGCGGGATCTACGACCAGTTGGGGGGCGGGTTCGCCCGATACTCCGTCGATCGCGACTGGGTCGTCCCCCACTTCGAGAAGATGCTCTACGACAACGCCCTGCTCTGTCGCGTCTACGCGCACCTCTGGCGTGCCACTGCCCGCGGTGGAGCCGCTGATGAATGCAGCGAGCTCGCGCGCCGCGTCGCGCTGGAGACCGCCGACTTCATGGTGCGTGAACTCCGCACGAACGAGGGCGGGTTCGCCTCCGCCCTCGACGCCGACAGCGACGACGGCAGCGGCCGGCACGTCGAGGGCGTCCACTACGTCTGGACACCGGGACAGCTCGCGGAGGTCCTCGGTGACGAGGACGCCCGCCTCGCCGCCCAGTACTTCGGCGTCACCGAGGAGGGCACGTTCGAGCACGGCTCGTCGGTCCTCCAACTCCCGCAGCAGGAGGGCCTGTTCGACGCCGACAAGGTCGAGTCCGTCAAGAGCCGCCTCCTCGCCGCGCGCGCCGAGCGCCCCGCACCCGGCCGTGACGACAAGGTCGTCGCCGCGTGGAACGGCCTCGCGATCGCCGCGCTCGCCGAGACCGGCGCCTACTTCGACCGCCCCGACCTGGTCGAGGCCGCGGTCGGCGCCGCCGATCTCCTCGTGCGGCTGCATCTGGACGAGCAGGCCCGCCTCGCCCGTACCAGCAAGGACGGTCAGGTCGGCGCCAACGCGGGAGTACTGGAGGACTACGCCGACGTCGCCGAGGGACTCCTCGCGCTCGCCTCCGTCACCGGCGAGGGTGTCTGGCTGGAGTTCGCCGGGTTCCTGCTCGACCACGTCCTCGTCCGCTTCGTCGACCCGGAGACCGGAACGCTCTACGACACCGCCGCCGACGCCGAGCAGCTGATCCGCCGGCCGCAGGACCCGACCGACAACGCGACGCCCTCCGGCTGGACGGCCGCCGCGGGCGCCCTGCTGAGCTACGCCGCCCAGACCGGCTCCGAGCCCCATCGCACCGCCGCCGAAAGGGCGTTGGGGGTCGTGAAGGCGCTCGGGCCGCGGGTGCCGCGCTTCATCGGCTGGGGGCTCGCCGTCGCCGAGGCGCAGCTCGACGGGCCGCGGGAAGTCGCGATCGTCGGACCGGCGCTCGACGACGACGGCACAAAGGCCTTGCACCGTACGGCACTTCTGGGTACCGCCCCCGGCACGGTCGTCGCGGTCGGCGCTGCGGAGAGTGACGAGTTCCCGCTGCTCGCCGATCGGCCCCTGGTCGGCGGTGAGGCCGCCGCGTACATCTGCCGTAACTTCACCTGTGACGCCCCGACGACCGACCCCGACCGTCTGCGGACCGCGTTGAGCAGCTGAGACGACCGCGCGCGGCAGACGATTACGCAACCCCTGATCGAATTGTTCACTCTCGGGGCTCGTTGTGATGAAACGCGCTCTTCATCGAAGGGGCCCGTCCACTTCACAGATCCCCCCTAACCTCTCCACAGTAACGCGACAGTTGTAACTCGCTGTCGTGACAGGGGGCATTGGGGATCTGGGGGGATCTGTTGCTTACGTCTGTGTTCATCGCTGCCGTCTCGCTGGCCTTGTTCTGGATGGCGGCCTTCACCCTGTGGTGGCAGATGCACGCGTGGCGCACGCCCGAAGTGCTCGCCTCCACCCGCTTCAGCAGACCGGACGGGGACGAGCACGTCTCGTTCTCGCTGCTGCTGCCGGCGCGGCACGAACAGGCCGTGCTGGACCACACCATCCAGCGGCTGCTGGAGTCCACCCACACCGACTTCGAGATCATCGTGATCGTCGGGCACGACGACCCGGAGACCACGGCGGTGGCGGAGCATGCCGCCGAACGCGACCCGCGTGTCCGGGTGGTCGTCGACACCCACGAGAAGAAGAACAAGCCGAAGGCCATGAACACGGCGCTGCCGCACTGCCGCGGCGACGTCGTCGGGGTCTTCGACGCCGAGGACCAGGTCCACCCCGAGCTCCTCGCGCACGTCGACCACGCCTTCCGCACGACCGGTGCGGACGTTGTCCAGGGCGGGGTCCAGCTCATCAACTTCCACTCCAGCTGGTACTCCCTGCGCAACTGCCTGGAGTACTTCTTCTGGTTCCGCTCCCGGCTGCACCTGCACGCGCAGAAGGGGTTCATCCCGCTCGGCGGCAACACCGTCTTCGTACGCACGGATGTGCTGCGCGAGGCCGACGGATGGGATCCCAACTGCCTGGCGGAGGACTGCGACCTGGGGGTGCGGCTGTCGTCCGTCGGCAAGAAGGTCGTCGTCGCCTACGACTCCGACATGGTGACCCGCGAGGAGACCCCGGGCTCGCTGATGTCGCTGCTCAAGCAGCGCACCCGCTGGAACCAGGGCTTCCTGCAGGTCTACCGCAAGAAGGACTGGAAGCAACTCCCGGGCTTCGGGCAGCGGTTGCTCGCCCGCTACACCCTGATGACGCCGTTCCTGCAGGCCTTCTCCGGGGTGATCATCCCCCTCAACGCGGCGATCGCGCTCTTCCTCGACGTGCCCGTCGGGATCGCCTTCCTCACCTTCCTGCCGCTGGTCACCGCCGCGGTCACCTTCGTCTTCGAGGTCGTCGGACTGCACGACTTCGGCAAGCAGTACGGACTGCGCGTCCGTCTCGTCCACTACCTCAAGCTGATCGTGGGCGGCCCCTTCTACCAGGTCCTCCTCGCCGGGGCCGCGATCCGCGCCGTATGGCGTGAGCAACGCGGCCGCAACGAATGGGAGTTGACCAGCCACGTCGGGGCCCATCTCACCCAAGCCGAAGTGAACCGTGACATCCGAGAGGACGTCCCTGCGTGACCTCCACCCTTCCCGCGGTGACCACTCCCAAGGTCCCCGCGCAGCGGCAGCCTGCGCCTGAAGCCGGTTCGACCGGTCGAACGGCCCCGCCGAAACGTCTCCTCTCCTCCCGCCCCGACCTCCTGCTGTGCGGCGCGCTCCTCGTGGCGATCCTCGTCGTGCAGGGCTGGAACATCGCCGACTACCCGACCCTCAGCGACGACGAGGGCACCTACCTGGCCCAGGCCTGGGCGGTGCAGCAGGGCAAGGGCCTCGCCCACTACACCTACTGGTACGACCATCCGCCCCTCGGCTGGATCCAGATAGCCCTGCTCACCTGGATCCCGTCGTGGTTCAGCCCCGGCTCGATGACCGTCGGCAGCATGCGCGTGGTGATGCTGGTCGTGTCCGCCGTCAGCGCGGTCCTCGTCTACGTCCTCGCCCGCCGCCTGTCCCTGCCCCGCTGGGCCGCCGGCCTGGCCATGGCCCTGTTCGGGCTCTCGCCGCTCTCGGTCGTCCTCCAGCGCGAGATCTTCCTCGACAACCTCGCGGTGATGTGGACGCTCCTCGCCTTCACCCTCGCAGCCTCCCCGAGCCGCCACCTCTGGCACCACTTCGGCGCGGGCCTCGCGGCCGCCACGGCCGTGCTCAGCAAGGAGACGATGCTCGTCGTCCTGCCGGCGCTCTTCGTCACCATGTGGCGGCACAGCCACCGGGACACCCGCAAGTTCGCGGTCACCGGAGCCGTCACCGCCTGCGTGCTGATCGGCTCCAGCTACCCCCTCTTCGCCCTGCTCAAGGGCGAGTTGATCCCGGGCGGCGGGCACGTGTCCCTCTGGGACGGCATCAAGTACCAGATGACCAGGCCCGGTTCGGGCTTCATCCTCGATGAGGCCTCCGGCTCCCACGGCGTCCTGCACTCGTGGCTCTACTACGACCGCGTCCTGCCGCTGGGCGGACTCGCCGGCGCCCTGCTGCTGGTGGCCACCTGGCGCTGGTCCGTCACCGCCCGCGCCCTCGCCGGGCCGGCCCTCACCATCACGATCCTCACCGCGCTGGCCATGCGGCCCAACGGCTACCTGCCCGCGATGTACGTCATCCAGGCGCTGCCGTTCCTCGCCCTGGTCCTCGCCGGAGCCACCGCCTCCGTCGCCCACGCCGTACTGCGCAGGTGGCGGCGCCCCGACGAGCAGCGCTGGAGGACGCGCGGCCGGTACGCACTCGCGGCCGTGCTCGCCCTCGCCGCCGGTGCCTACGTCGTCCCGAAGTGGTACGACGGCGACCGCACCGCCGTCACGACCGACGCCAACGCCCCCTACCGGGCCGCCTCCAAGTGGCTCAGCACCGAGGTCGCGGACCCGAAGGAGGCCCGCGTCCTCGTCGACGACGCGCTCTGGCTGGACCTCGTGCACGACGGGTACCGGCCCGGGCTCGGCGTCATCTGGTTCTACAAGGCCGACCTCGACCCGGCCGTGACGAAGACGATGCCGCACGGCTGGAAGGACCTCGACTACGTGGTCGCCTCCCCGACGGTGCGGCGCGACGCGGTCGACCTGCCCAACGTCGAGGCCGCCATTGAGCATTCGACCCCGGTCGCCACGTTCGGTACCGGTGCGGACCGGATCGAGATCCGGCAGATCCAGACGACCGGCACGACCGACGGAGGCGTCCGATGACCCACGAGTACACCGCTCCGGGCGAGCTGAACGACCCCGCCGTACGCGGCACCGACGTCGCCGAGCCCGGCGCCGTCACCATCGTCGTACCGACGTTCAACGAGTCCGCGAACATCCGCGAACTCCTGCACCAGATCACCGAGTCGGTGCCCTCCCGGCTGCCGTGCGAGGTCGTCTTCGTCGACGACTCCACCGACGACACCCCCGAGGTGATCTACGCGGCGGCCAGGGACTGCCCGTTCCCGGTCACCGTCCTGCACCGCGAGGAGCCGGTCGGCGGGCTCGGCGGCGCCGTCGTCGAGGGCATGAAGGCGGCCGGGTCGGACTGGATCGTCGTCATGGACGGCGACTGCCAGCATCCGCCCTCCCTGGTACCGGAGCTGGTGGCCACCGGCGAGCGCGCGCACGCCGGGCTCGTGGTCGCCTCCCGCTACATCAAGGGCGGCAGCCGGGCCGGCCTCGCGGGCAGCTACCGCGTGGCCGTCAGCCGCGGGGCCACCTGGCTGACCAAGTCGCTCTTCCCCCGCAAACTGCACGGCATCAGCGACCCGATGAGCGGCTTCTTCGCGATCCGCCGCAGTGACATCGCGTCCGAGGCCCTCAAGCCGCTCGGCTACAAGATCCTTCTGGAGCTGGCGGTCCGCAGCCGGCCCCGCCGGGTCACCGAGGTGCCGTTCGTGTTCCAGGACCGGTTCGCGGGCGAGTCCAAGTCGTCCGCGCAGGAGGGCTTCCGCTTCCTGCGCCACCTGGTCGGCCTGCGCACCGCCTCGCCGATCGCCCGCATGGTCGCCTTCGGCCTGATCGGCGCGAGCGGGTTCGTCCCGAACCTGGTCGGGCTGTGGGCCCTGACCAGGGCCGGAATGCACTACGTGCCCGCGGAGATCCTCGCCAACCAGCTGGGCGTCGCCTGGAACTTCGTGCTCATCGAGCACCTGCTGTTCCGCGACCGCCGTGCGCACCGGAACTGGTGGGACCGGGTCGGCCGGTTCGCCCTGCTCGCCAACGCCGACCTGGTGCTGCGCATCCCGCTGATCGCGCTGTTCGTGCACCGGTTGGGGCTGGGGGCCCTGTCCGCCACCGCGCTCGCGCTGGTGACGACGTTCGTCCTGCGCTTCGTGGGGACCGAAGCGCTGGTCTATCTCCCGCGCAGGGGGCGCGGCCCGGCGGCGGAGCCGCCACACCAAACGCCGTGAACGGCAGCAAGGAGAGCCGGGTGAACAGACAGCACGTCACCAGATACAGAAGAAGGACGGCACTGGTCGGGGTGGGGGCCCTGACCGCCGGCCTTCTGCTCACCACACCCCAGTCCGCCGAGGCGGCCAACCTCGTCAAGAACCCGGGCTTCGAGACGGACGGCACCGACGGGATGCCGTACTGCTGGGAGAAGTCCGGCTGGGGCGACAACGACTTCAGCTTCCAGACGACATCGGACGCCCACTCCGGGTCCAAGGCGATGAAGGTGACGCTGACCCGCCGGGTCGGCGGCGACCGCAAGGCGCTGATCACCGAGTCGACGGACTGCGCGCCGGTGGTCACGGCGGGCAAGCAGTACGACCTGTCGCTCTGGTACAAGACGACCACGCCGGACGCGAACGTCACGCTGTTCCGGCACGACACCACGGCCGGCTGGCAGTACTGGACCGACCTCAAGACGCTGGAGATGCAGTCGAGTTGGACCCAGGCCTCGGTGCGCACGCCCGAGGTCCCGGCCGGCACCGACCGCATCACCTGGGGCGTCTCGGTCTACGGCACCGGCTCGGCGACGACCGACGACTACACGATGGACCAGGTCCCGGACGTCACCCCGCCCGCGACCTGCACCGGCACGGCCGACGAGTGCGCCAACGGCCGCTGGGACGTGCTGCCCACGCAGAACCCCGTGCGCTCCATGCACTCGGTCGTCCTCAACAACGGCAAGGTGCTGCTGATCGCGGGCTCCGGCAACAGCGAGGAGAACTTCGACGCGGGCACCTTCACGAGCGCCGTCTACGACCCGGCCGACGGCTCCTACAAGGTCATCCCGACCCCGAAGGACATGTTCTGCTCGGGCCACATCCAGCTGCAGGACGGCCGCGTCCTGGTGCTGAGCGGCAACAAGGCCTTTCCCGCGGCGGACGGTTCGCACGGCTACGAGGGCTACAAGGACTCGTACATCTTCGATCCGACGACCGAGACGTACAGCAAGACCAACGACCTCAACGACGGCCACTGGTACCCCTCGGCGACCGAGCTCGGCAACGGTGACGTCGTCTCCTTCGGCGGTCTGCGCGAGGACTCGACCGGCTCGGTGACCGCCGAGTACTGGTCGGACGCCCAGCAGAAGTGGCTGGCGCTGTGGCAGGTCAACCAGACCTGGTCGTACTGGGGTCTGTACCCGTCGATGATCCTGATGCAGGACGGCCGCCTCTTCTACTCGGGCAGCCATGTCTTCGGCAACAACATCCCCGGGACCGGATCGGCGATCTACGACTACAGCGCCAACACGATCACGCAGATCCCGGGCCTGCAGAACAAGGACCAGCGCGACCAGTCGGCGAGCGTGCTGCTGCCGCCGGCGCAGGACCAGAAGGTCCTCACCATCGGCGGCGGCAACATCGACTCCAACCCGGAGGGCAACCGCCTGACGGACGTCATCGACCTCAAGCAGGCCAACCCGTCCTACGTCGCCGGGCCCCCGATCCCGCAGGGCACGGTGGACCTCGGCAACGGCAAGGTCCCCGAGACCGGCAACCAGGGCAAGATGTACGTCTCCGCCGTACTGCTGCCCGACGGCAAGGTGCTGGAGACCGGCGGCGGTCTGCACAACCGGGCCAACCCGGTCTTCGAGGCCTCGATCTACGACCCCGACAGCAACACCTTCGACCCGGTGGCCGCCGACCCCGAGGCCCGCGGCTACCACTCGTCCGCGTTCCTGCTGCCCGACGGCCGCGTCATGGCCACCGGTGACAACCCGGGCAACGGCACCTGGAACCACAACGTGTCGATCTACACCCCGCCCTATCTCCTCAAGGGCACACGCCCGACGATCACTTCGGTGATCGACAGCGAGTGGAACTACGGCGACACCCAGCGGATCACCGTCGACCGGCCCATCGCCAAGGCCGAGTTGATCCGCCCGGCCGCCGTCACCCACTCCTCGGACCCGAACCAGCGGTTCGTGGACCTGCCGCTGTCCGTCGACGGCAACAACGTCGACCTGAACGTGACGAGCAACCCCAACGTGGCCCCGCCCGGCTGGTACATGCTCTTCGCGGTCGACGCCAACGGCGTTCCGTCGGTGGCCAAGTGGGTGCACCTGCAGGGCCCGCAGGCCCTGAGCGCCGACACCGCCGACGCGCACGTCCACTCCTTCGCGGACTCCCTGGAGGGCAAGGTCATCAAGCCCGGCAAGAAGCGGACGTCGCAGAAGGTGTCCGTCACCATCTCCGGCTGCGATCGGCACTACGGCTCCATCAACGTCTGTGTGCCGACCGTCTTCCCGAAGGGCGTGAAGAAGACCGCGGCCTCCCGCTGCGCCTGGCTGAAGAAGAACGACTACGGCCGCCTGAAGGTCAACGGAAAGGACGACCCGCTGGGCCTCGACCCGAACAGGGACGGGCTCGCCTGCGGAAAGGCGGACGTCAGGCGCCGTTGAGGATCAGCAGGCCCAGCGTGAACTGAAGTACCCACCGCAGTACCACGGCCCCGGCCCGGGCGGGCATCGCCCGGTGCCGGGGCCACACCAGTACCGCCATGGGCGGACGTGCTGTGTTCATGCCGCCGTCCCATCGCGCCGGCCCGGTCGCGGTGAGCGGCGGGGGTACTCAACCCTCCTGGGCACGCATGCTCAACGCGCGCTCCACGATGGCCACCAGCTGTTCGTGGTGCGCGCCCTTCCAGTACGCGCGTCCGCACGCCCGGCACTGTGCGAAGACGTCGTACGAGCGCTGGGTCCCGCCGTGCAACTGGTCCGCCACCTCTTCCTTGGTGGCCTCCTTCAGGAGGCCGTTGCAGGCGGTGCAGCGGGTCCAGGGGCGCAGCTCGGGCCGGAACCGGTCGAGGATGTCGCGGAGTTGGTCCTCGGGGCGGGTGCTGTAGACGTAGGCGCCGGACCACAGTTCGCGGCGCCTCAGCAGGCCCCGGTCGCGGCTGAGCATCACGCGCTGCTCGGCGGCCGAGCGGGCGGCGAGGGCCGGGTCGCCGATGTCCGTCGACTCGTACGCCGTGTCCACGCCGAGCAGGCGCATCCGGCGGGCGAGGGTGCCGAGATGGACGTCGAGGAGGAAGCGGAGGGGAGCTCCGGGGACCTGCTGGGGGCGGGCGACGGACCTGACCTCCACGCGGTCGCCGGCTGCGGGGACGTAGGAGACCGGGACCTCGCGGCCGTCGACCCGGAGGGCTCCGACCTCGGTGAGCGGGACGCCCGCCGACTCGACGGCATGACCGAGGGTGGAGACGCCGTCGGTGACGAGGGTCCGGCTCAGCCCGCGCGGGACGAAGACGGCGAGGTCAGGGGCGAACTCGACGTGGATCTCGGGACCGTTCACCCGGTCAGGATGTCACGGCAGGGGGCGTGGAGCTCAGGGCTTTTCGGTGGGGAGGCCGTGCTCCAGGACGTCCAGGGCCTGGCGCATGAGGTCCCTCAGGTCGCCCTTGAAGTCGTTCTCCGCCCAGTACATGGAGACCTCCATGAGGCCGCCGATCAGGGACATCGCGTAGACGCGGACCCTGAGGTCGTCCGGCTCCAGGCCGAAGTGGTCGGCGATCGCCCCGCACAGCATGCGCCCGGTCTCCGACATGCTCTCGAACATCCGGGAACGGACGGCGGGGACCTGGACCCCGAGATGCGCCCGCATCTTGATCATCTCGGGGTCCTCCCGGGTGGTCAGTTCGATCGCCGTCTGCAGGATGTGCCGCAGCGAGTCCATCCACGGCTCGCCGGCCGGCCGTGCGCGCAGCTCCTCCAGCATCAGCGGGTCGTACTCGTCCGTGAGGACGATGTCCTCCTTGGTGGGGAAGTAGCGGAAGACGGTCGACGGCGACACCTCCGCCCGGTCGGCGATCTGCTCGATCGTGGTGGCGTCGTACCCCTGCTCCTTGACCAGTGCGAACGTCGCCGAGCGGATCGCCTCGCGGGTCTTGATCTTCTTGCGCTCGCGGAGGCCGAGCCCGGGGCGGTCGGCGGGGGACAGAGGGGACTGTGCGGCCGTCATGCTGGTCATTGTCGGGCATCCACGGTCGGGGTGACCATGTCCGGGGTGTCCTGCGCGGCCTCGGCAACCTGCGTACTCGGCAGGAACGCCGCCGCCAGCAGCGCCGACACGAGCGCCGCGGCCCCGCACACCAGGAACACCAGGGCCATGCCGTGGACGTACGCGCTGTTCGCGGAGGCGACCAGGTGGGCGGAGTGGGCCTTCTCGGCGATGATGTGCGCCGCGACCACGGAGTCCCCGGCGGTGTCGGCCGCCTTGGCGGGCAGCCCGGTGACGTCGAGCCGGTCCTGGAAGGTGCTGGAGAGCAGGCTGCCGAGCAGGGCGATTCCGATCGCGCCGCCGACCTGACGCAGCGTCATGAGCAGCCCGGAGCCGCTGCCGGCGCGGTCGCGGGGCAGGGCGCCGAGGGCGCCGCCCATGGCCGGCATGAGCGAGAAGCCGAAGCCGAGACCGGTGACGGAGAGCCACAGCGCGGTGAAGCCGTAGCCGGAGTCGACCGTCGTACGGCTGCCGAGGAGCGCGGCGAAGGCCAGTACCACCAGGCCGGCGCTCACCGTGGCGCGGGCTCCGAAGCGGACGGCGGCCTGCGGGGCAGTCCGGGAGGCGACCAGGATGCCGCCCATCATCGGCAGCAGCCTCAGGCCGGTGCCGAAGGCGTCGTTGCCGAGGACCGCCTGGAGGTAGGGCGGCAGCACGAACAGCAGGCCGGACAGGACGAACATCACCAGGGTCGCGGCGATCGTGTTGAACAGGAAGCCGCGGTGGGCGAGGAGGGTCATGTCGAGCATGGGGCGCTCGACCCGGCGCTCGCGCAGGACCAGGGCGGTGATGAGGGCGACGGCCGCCACGAGCATGGCCAGGACCAGCGGGTTCCCCCAGCCGCGGGTGGGTGCCTCGATGATCGCGTAGACCAGGGCGCCGAGGCCGGTCGCGGTGAGCGCGGTGGAGACGGTGTCGACCCTGGGGGAAGCGGGGTCGCGGGTCTCGGGGAGCAGGAAGACGCAGGCGGCGATGCCGATCGCGGCCATCGGGACGTTGACCAGGAAGACCGAGCCCCACCAGAAGTGGTTCAGCAGCCAGCCGCCGACGATCGGGCCGAGCGGCAGGCCGAGCGCGGAGGCGGCGGTGACGATGGCGGTGGCCTTGGGCTGCTCGTCGGCGGCGAACAGGGTGGGCAGCACGGAGAGCGCGAGCGGGGTGACCAGGGCGGCGCCGACGCCCATCAGGGCGCGGGCGGCGATGACCCAGTTCACGTCCCCGGCCAGCGCGCCCGCCAGCGAACCGGTCAGGAAGATCCCGAGCCCGACGATCAGCATCAGCCGCCGTCCGAAGCGGTCGCCGAGCAGTCCGGCGGGGAGCATCAGCGCCGCGAAGACGACGACGTAGGCGTCCGCCATCCACTGCTGCTGGCCGGTGGTGGCGCCGAGGTCGCCGGCCATGGTCGGCAGCGCCACGTTGAGGATCGTCGTGTCGAAGCCGAGGGTCAGCATGCTCGCGACGAGGGCGGCGAGAGCCCACCAGCGGCGGGGGTCCGGAGCGACGGCACCTGAAGTGGGAGTGTCCATTAAATGAGAGTAACTCTCAAAATATAGTCACAGTCAATGGGTATCGACTCTCGTAAGGTTTCAGGCATGCAAAAAGGGCCACGGAAGCCGTGGCCCTTCAGGAGCGGGTGGTGCTACCCGTGCTGGTAGGCGACCAGCGAGATCCCCACGTAGTGGACGACGAACGCGGCGAGCGTGAGGGAGTGGAACACCTCATGGAAGCCGAACCAGCGCGGTGACGGGTTCGGGCGCTTGATGCCGTAGATCACGCCGCCCGCGCTGTAGAGGAGACCGCCGACGATCACCAGGACCAGTACGGCGATGCCGCCGGTCCGCATGAAGTCCGGCAGGAAGAAGACGGCCGCCCAGCCCATCGCGATGTAGCAGGGGGTGTAGAGCCAGCGCGGGGCGCCGACCCAGAAGACCCGGAAGATGATTCCGGCCGCCGCGGCACCCCAGATGCCCCACAGCAGCCACTGTCCCTTCGCGCCCGGCAGCAGCAGCATCGTCAGCGGGGTGTAGGTGCCCGCGATGATCAGGAAGATGTTGGCGTGATCCAGCCTGCGCAGGATGCCGTCCACGCGGGGGCTCCAGTTGCCCCGGTGGTACAGGGCGCTCACGCCGAACAGCAGGCAGGCCGTCAGGACGTAGATCCCGCAGGCGATGCGGCCTCTGGACGAGTCGGCGAGCGCGGTGAGGACCAGGCCCGAGATGAGAACGGCCGGAAACATGCCGAGGTGCAGCCAGCCGCGCAGCTTCGGCTTGATCGGCTCCGCGAGCTGCTGGGCGTGCTGCTTGATCTGGTGCGGGAGCGAAGGCGCACCGGAGTCGCGGCCGGCGGCCGGCGTGTCCATGGGCGCGTCGGGGACGGGCGCAGTCATACCGTGAATCGTACCTACGGAGCCGTAAGTTGCGGATGAGCGCGGGCCGAGAACCGGCGAAGAGTGGCCATCATCTCACGGCAGTTGACCGACCAGGGTTACCGCGCAAAGAAACGGTCACCTGAACTCTACGTGCACGCAAATAAACGCGTCGTGCACGGAAATCGCGTGACGATCCCCACTCCGCTCACCTGTGCGCTCCTCTGGACATATGGGCGGACTCGTCGGATGATCAAATGAGTGCGGTCGGCACCGGATGAGCGCTGATGATCCAGCCACGAAGCATCCGGGTCGCAGCCCCCACGGGGCCTCCAAACAAAAAATCCCTCATCAAGGAGCAATCGTGGCGCGCGACATCGCGGCTCCCCCCGTCATCCCCACCCAGCACAAGGAACTGGTCTCGTGGGTGAACGAGATCGCAGAACTGACCCAGCCGGACAGCGTGGTCTGGTGTGACGGATCCGAGGCCGAGTACGAGCGCCTGTGCGAGGAGCTCGTCGCGAAGGGCACCTTCAAAAAGCTCGACCCGATCAAACGCCCCAACTCGTACTACGCGGCTTCCGACCCGACCGATGTCGCACGGGTCGAGGACCGGACGTTCATCTGCTCCGAGAAGGAGGAGGACGCCGGCCCGACCAACCACTGGAAGGCCCCCGCGGAGATGCGGGAGATCTTCACGGGTGAGAAGGGCGTCTTCCGCGGCTCGATGAAGGGCCGGACGATGTACGTCGTCCCGTTCTGCATGGGCCCCTTGGGCTCCGACCTCTCCGCGATCGGCGTCGAGATCACCGACTCCGCGTACGTCGCGGTCTCCATGCGCACGATGACGCGCATGGGACAGCCGGTGCTGGACGAACTCGGCTCCGACGGCTTCTTCGTGCGTGCCGTGCACACGCTCGGAGCGCCGCTGGCCGAGGGCGAGGCGGACGTGCCCTGGCCGTGCAACTCCACCAAGTACATCTCGCACTTCCCCGAGAGCCGCGAGATCTGGTCCTACGGCTCCGGCTACGGCGGCAACGCCCTGCTCGGCAAGAAGTGCTACGCCCTGCGCATCGCGTCGGTGATGGCCCGAGACGAGGGCTGGCTGGCCGAGCACATGCTGATCCTCAAACTCACCCCGCCGCAGGGCGAGTCCAAGTACGTGGCCGCGGCCTTCCCTTCGGCCTGCGGCAAGACCAACCTCGCCATGCTGGAGCCCACGATCTCGGGCTGGACCGTCGAGACGATCGGTGACGACATAGCGTGGATGCGGTTCGGCGAGGACGGCCGGCTCTACGCGATCAACCCCGAGGCCGGTTTCTTCGGCGTCGCGCCCGGCACGGGTGAGCACACCAACGCCAACGCGATGAAGACGCTGTGGGGCAACTCGGTCTTCACCAACGTGGCGCTCACCGATGACAACGACATCTGGTGGGAGGGCATGACGGAGGAGACTCCGGCCCACCTCACCGACTGGAAGGGCAACGACTGGACGCCGGCGTCCGAGACCCCGGCCGCCCACCCCAACGCCCGCTTCACCACTCCCGCGGCGCAGTGCCCGATCATCGCGCCGGAGTGGGAGGACCCGAGGGGTGTGCCGATCTCGGCGATCCTCTTCGGTGGCCGTCGCGCCTCCGCGGTGCCGCTGGTGACGGAGTCCTTCGACTGGAACCACGGCGTCTTCCTCGGCGCCAACGTGGCCTCCGAGAAGACCGCCGCCGCCGAGGGCAAGGTCGGCGAGCTGCGCCGCGACCCCTTCGCCATGCTGCCGTTCTGCGGCTACAACATGGGCGACTACATGGGGCACTGGGTCGATGTCGCCAAGGGCAGGGACCAGTCGAAGCTACCGAAGATCTACTACGTCAACTGGTTCCGCAAGAACGACGAGGGCAAGTTCGTCTGGCCCGGCTTCGGCGAGAACAGCCGCGTCCTGAAGTGGATCGTCGACCGCCTCGACGGCAGGGCCGAGGGCGTGGAGACGCCGATCGGCATCCTGCCGGCCAAGGGTGCCCTGGACACCAAGGGTCTCGCACTCTCCGAGTCCGACCTGGAGTTCCTGCTCACGGTCGACAAGGAGGTCTGGCGCGAGGAGGCGTCCCTGGTCCCGGAGCACCTGGGCACCTTCGGCGACCACACCCCGAAGGAGCTGTGGGACGAGTACCGCGCCCTGGTGGAGCGCCTCGGCTGACCCCGCAACCCCCAAGACTCCGCAGCCGGTTGGGATGGGCCCTGACCAGTGATCGTCACGACCGGCCGCGGTGACAAGCGCGAGGTCCCGTACAACGGCGTGCGGGGCTCCGGGCCTGTCGTCGCCCTCCCGTCCGCCCCGACGGGAGGGTGACGGCAGGCCTTTCGCCTTTTCGGGCGGATGTTCCAGCGGTGGCTCGCGCAGCCGTGATCCCCTCGGTCATTTCCCGCATCACCTCTGCCCCGACCGGGATTTCACGGAACACTCGGGACATCCACGAACGAACCCGGGCTCGACTGGAAAGGTTTGGCGAGCCGGTGAACCTTTCCCGGTCTCAGCATTGGGCACCCCGGCTCAAGCCAACGCAGTGTGTGGCGCCCGGTCCGCGCGTCGCTGCGGGTGCACGCGGACCGGGGCCGTCACGGGGAGCCCGAGGGCTCAGGTAGACGCGAGTGCGCGGGGCTCCAGGGCCGCCGTGTGTACGTCCATCTGCTCGGCGGCGAGGATGGCCGCCGCGGTGTCCGCGCGCGACGCCGCCACGACCAGGGCGCGTCCGGCGAGGGCGTGGGCCCGCTGGTGCAGGACAGTGGCGTCGGCGGTGGCCGGGACCACGGACATCCGGGCCGGCTGCCGGCCACCCCGGAGCCGGGCCACCTGCTCGGCGAGTCGCTCGGCCGCGGGGTCCAGGTCCTCGGAAGGCGTCAGCGCCCGCAATTCGTCGGTCACCGCGAGCAGTGCCGCGAGATGACCCGCGAGCTGGATGTCCAGCTCCTCCTCACGGGACCGGTGGGGGAAGTCGGAGGTCGTGCCGGCCATCGTGCTGTGGACCGACTTGGTGCGGATCGGTTCGTACATGGATGGCCTCCCGTGCTGTCAGGAAACCATCCTAGCTTAGATTCCGTCTAAAGTTGAGCGAATCAAAAAGATCAAGGCCGTCGAAGGACCTACGGCTGGCTGTATCCGTCCAGGAAGTTCCCGATCCGGGTGATCGCGTCCCGCAGGTCCCCGACGGTCGGGAGGGTCACGACCCGGAAGTGGTCGGGCTCGGTCCAGTTGAATCCGGTGCCCTGCACGACCATGATCTTCTCGCTGCGCAGCAGGTCCAGGACCATCCGCCGGTCGTCCTTGATCTTGAACGCCTTGGGGTCGAGGCGCGGGAAGAGATACAGCGCGCCCTTGGGCTTCACACAGGTCACGCCCGGGATCTGGGTGAGCAGCTCGTGCGCGACGTCCCGCTGCTCCTTCAGGCGCCCGCCCGGCAGTACCAGGTCGTCGATGGTCTGCCGCCCGCTCAACGCGGCCACGACACCGTGCTGCCCCGGCATGTTCGCGCACAGCCGCATGTTGGCGAGGATCGTCAGACCCTCGATGTAGGAGTCGGCGTGCGCGCGCGGCCCCGAGATCGACATCCAGCCGACCCGGTAGCCGGCCACCCGGTACGCCTTCGACATCCCGTTGAAGGTGAGGGTGAGCAGGTCCGGGGCGACCGCGGCGGTCGGCGTGTGCGTGGCACCGTCGTAGAGGATCTTGTCGTAGATCTCGTCGGAGCAGACGAGGAGATTGTGCCGCCGGGCGATGTCGGTCAGCCCCTTGATCATCGCCTCGTCGTAGACGGCCCCCGTCGGGTTGTTGGGGTTGATGATGACGAGGGCCTTGGTGCGGTCGGTGACCTTGCGCTCGATGTCCGCGAGGTCGGGCATCCAGTCGGACTGCTCGTCGCAGCGGTAGTGGACGGCGGTCCCGCCGGACAGCGACACGGCGGCGGTCCACAGCGGATAGTCGGGAGCCGGTACGAGGACCTCGTCCCCGTCGTCCAGCAGTCCCTGCATCGCCATCACGATCAGTTCGGAGACGCCGTTGCCGATGAAGACGTGCTCGACGTCCGTCTCGATGCCCAGGGTCTGGTTGTGCATGACGACCGCGCGCCGGGCGGCGAGCAGACCCTTCGCGTCGCCGTAGCCGTGTGCCGACGAGACGTTCCGGAGGATGTCCTCCAGGATCTCGGGCGGGCACTCGAAGCCGAACGCCGCCGGGTTCCCGGTGTTCAGCTTGAGGATCCGATGCCCGGCCGCTTCCAGCCGCATCGCCTCCTCGAGCACCGGGCCCCGGATCTCGTAACAGACGTTGGCGAGCTTGGTCGACTGGATCACCTGCATGTCAGGGAGCTTACGGCCCGGTAACGCCTCGTGGGCCGTGTTTTCCGCCACGTGAGACGCACGGGTTTGGGCTGTTATCGCCGGTAGCTGTCCCAGGAGTCCCGCCCGTCTCTACAATGCGCGCCTATGTCCAGACCGGCCGAGCACGAGAGCGGCGCCTCGCAAGGACCGCCGAACGTGTACCACCCGCACCCGCAGTCCACCCCCGAGTACGCGCGGTACGCCGACCCGGCGGCCGCGCACGGCTGGCAGAACGCGTACGACGAGACGGCGCAGTTGCCGGTGGTCGAGGAAACGGTCGGCGATCACGGGCTCGGCCAGGAGGGCGATGTCCGGGACGGATCCCCGGACGGGGGTCCGCAGGCCGGGCGGCGCGCGGTGCCCGCGCGGGGCGGCGAGGGTGTCGGCGGGGGCCGACGGGCGAGGCGGAAGGCGGACCGGCGGCGCTCGCGGCGGGGGCTGGTGGTCGGTGGGGCCGTAGGGGCTGCGTCGGTGGTGGCCGTGGGCGTCGGGTTCCTGTTCTCCGGCGGGTCCTCCGGGCCGTCGGGCGGAACCGAGGGCAAGGACGGGCGTACGGGCGCGACGGCCGGGGACTCCGCGGGGCCGACGGACACGGCGTCGCCCGGTGAGGCGGCCGGGAGCGGGGTGTCCTCGGGGGGCGCGGATCCGTCGCGCACGGCGGTGTCGGCGAGCGCGTCGACGACCGGTGCGTCGGCCGGGCTGCCGTCGGCCGGGGAGTCCCCGTCCGTCACCTCGGCCCCGGGGAGCAGCCCGACATCCGCCGCCGCCACCTCGGCTCCCGGCAACTCCGGCAACAACCCCGGCCGTGGACAGGGCGGCACCAAGCGGCCCAAGTGAGCGACCGGAACCCTCCGCGCCCCTCAACTCGTCTTTCCCGTGGGTAGGTTGATCCTGCCGAAGGGGGAGTGTGTGGAGTTCTCGTTGCTCAACGACGAGCCCGTGACCGGGCCGGACGCCGATCTGCTCGGCACCGGGCGGGCCGCGCGCGAGCTGGCCAAGCTGGTGCACGACTCCCGCACGGCGACCCCCTTCACGCTCGCCGTCGACGCCGGGTGGGGCATGGGCAAGAGCAGCCTGATGCGGCTGGTCGAGGCGGAGCTCAAGGGGCGGTACGAGGATGTGGAGACCGTCTGGTACAACGCCTGGACGTCGACCGGTGCGGACGCGCTGGAGGGGCTGATCAAGTCGGTCCTGATGCGGTTCGACCGAAGGGTGCTGCGGCGGGCGGTGCGGCGACTGTCCGAGCAGCAGACCCTGCTCACGGCGTTGGGCGCGACGCTGGCCGTGGCCGCGGCGCCCTTCGGGGTGGCGGGTCTGGTGGACCGCTTCTGGCGGGACCTGTCCGTCGACGCCAAGGCCCGCAACGCGATGCGGGACGCGCTGCTGAAGCTGGCCACCGAGTGGGCGGAGTCCGCGACGCACGAGCCGCGCAGGCTGCTGGTGGTCTTCGTCGACGACCTCGACCGCTGCTCGGAGGAGACGGTGCTGGCGGTGTGCGAGGCGGTGAAGGTGTACCTGGACGTCCCGGGACTGGCCTTCGTCATCGGCTGCGACCGCTCCGCGCTCGGTCCCTCCGGACTGCTGCGGGATCTGGGGCCGGCCGGATCGGCGTTCATGGAGAAGGTGTTCCAGACGAGTTATCGGCTGCCGGTGGCGGGCGGGGAGGACGTCGAGGCGTACGTACGCAAGTGCGCGGAGCGCTCGGGCATCCAGGACCTGCTGGACGGGCCGCTGGTGAAGCTGATCGCCGAACGGTCGGACCGGAATCCGCGGCGGATCAAGCGGCTGATCAACGGGTTCGGACTGGAGTGCGCGCTGAATCCGGTGTGGGGCGACTTCGAGGCCGAGGCGGTGATCAGGACGCTGCTGATCCAGCACCTGTACGCCGACTTCTACCGCCTGCTCGTCTCGGGTAACGGCACGTACGGGGATGCGGCCCGGGAGTTCCTGGAGTACCGGACGGCCCGGCGGGTGCTGAGCCAGTGGGCTCAGGTGGACGAGGAGTCGTGGAAGACGACCGTGGACTCCGTCACCGGGCACGGCCTCGGGGAGCCGGACGCGCAGAACCGGGGGAGTTGGGAGACGGTGCTGGCGCGGCTGGAGGAGGACCTGCCCACGGTGTTTCCGGGGCTGGTGCGCGATCAGAACTTCGTGGGGCTCATCGAGGAGTGGATGCGGCTGCCGCAGGTTGAGGAGTTGGTACGGCGGTTGCAGGAGGGCGGGGCGCCGGTTGCGGCGAGCCACGAGCCCGTGGGAGACCTCGCGGGCGTCAGCATCCTGTGGGTCGACGACTATCCGGAGCAGAACCGCGAGCGTGTCGCCCAACTGCTGGCGCGCGGCGCCTCTGTTGAAGTGGCTTTCAACGCGGCGCACGCCGAGGGGATGCTCGCCTCCCGGGACGTGCTGATCTCCGACGTATCGCGTGGTGCAGGGCAGGACGAAGGATTCTCCGACCTGGCGGACTGGCGGAGGTACGGCTTCTTCGAGGGTCCCGCGCTGTTCTTCGTCAGCCGCCTCACACCCGCCCGTGAACAGCGGGCCCGCGAGCTGGGCGCCCGTATCACCGACGACCCCGAGACCCTCTTCCGGTACATCGAGGCCGCATACGAGGAAATCCGCCAACCCCGGTCCTGAAACAACTCCTTGCTCAACCACCCCCCTCCCCTCACAATGCACATGACAATCCAGTGGTTGGCCGGAAATCCTCCGGTCGCCCAAGTCGCAAGAGGGGACCCCCACATGAAGAAGCCTCTCGGCGCCGTGCTCACCGCCCTGGTACTCGCCGGGGCGGGCGCGGCACCTGCTGTCGCGGCGCCCGCCGCGCCGACGGTCAAGGCCGTCAACTTCGCCGGCACCGTGTCGCTCAGCAACTGTTCCGGCTCCGTCATCCGCTTCCCGAACTCCGCGGACAGCGACCCGGCCCTCGTCATGACGAACGGCCACTGCCTGGAGACCGGCTTCCCGGAGCCCGGCGAGGTCATCGTCGACCAGGCCTCCAGCCGTACCTTCGGCCTGCTCAACTCCTCGGCCACCAGGGTCGGCACGCTGCGCGCCAGCAAGGTCGTCTACTCGACGATGACGGACACGGACGTCACGATCTACCAGCTCACCACCACGTACGCCTCGATCAAGAGCACGTACGGCATCAGCCCGCTGACCGTCCAGGACACCCACCCGACCGTCGGCACCGCCATCACGGTCGTCTCCGGCTACTGGAAGAAGACGTACGCCTGCAACATCGACGGCTTCGTCTACCGCCTCCAGGAGGGCGACTGGACCTGGAAGGACTCGGTCCGCTACACCTCCGCCTGCCAGACCATCGGCGGCACCTCGGGCTCGCCCGTCGTCGACAACGCCACCGGCAAGGTCGTCGCCGTCAACAACACCGGCAACGAGGACGGCGAGCGCTGCACCGAGAACAACCCCTGCGAGGTCGACGAGAACGGCAATGTGACCGTCCGCCAGGGCATCAACTACGCCGAGGAGACCTACCAGATCCCGGCCTGCTTCACGACGGGCAACAAGCTGAACCTCAGCGCCGGCGGCTGCGTCCTGCCCAAGCCGTGAGCGGCTGACTCACGGCCGGGCTCCGTTCCGTCGCACGGGACTGCGACGGACCGCCCGCCCCGCCAGTACGTCCGTCCGCCGCCCGTCCTCGATCACGAACCGCCCGTCGACGAAGACGTGGGGAACGCCCACCGGGAGGGTGCGCGGGTTCTCGTACGTCGCTCCGGGCGCCACCGTCGCCGGATCGAAGAGGACCAGGTCGGCCCGGTACCCCTCCTTGACCAGGCCCCGGTCCGGGAGTCGAAGGCGTGCCGCGGGACGCGAGGTCAGATGGGCCACGCACTCCTCCAGCGACAGCACCCCCAACTCCCTTACGTAC
Organism: Streptomyces sp. NPDC001617; assembly: GCF_053596855.1. Lineage (NCBI taxonomy): Bacteria > Bacillati > Actinomycetota > Actinomycetes > Kitasatosporales > Streptomycetaceae > Streptomyces > Streptomyces sp. NPDC001617. The sequence continues at coordinate 49,446 of NZ_JBSFHA010000040.1, read as the reverse complement.
CGCCCGAGATACTGCGGGAAGGTGCCGTAGGCGCGCGGGTGGGGCTTCGTGCCCTGGAGGATGCCGTCCGAGCCGCCGGTGTGGACCGGGTGGCGCATGATCGTCTGCACGTTCTCCTCGTGGCCCACGTGCTGCAGGATCGTCGAGCCGAGTCCGTCCGCCAGCATCAGCCGGCGAGCGGTGGTCCAGGGGGTCTCGCCGCGCGCCTTGGCCGACTCCTTGACCGTACGGCCCACGAAGTCCCCGAGGGCCGGGTCCGCCACGCCCGCGATCTCGATCGTGTCCCACTCGATGGGCACCCCGTGGCAGCCGTCCGCGCCGACGACCTCCATGTGGTGGCGGATGCGTTCGGCCGTGTCGTCGTCCGCCAGCCGCTTCAGGATCGCCTCCGGGCCGCCCTCGCTCGCCCAACTGGGCAGCAACGCCACGAGAGTCGTGCAGCCCGGGGTGTAGGGGTACGTGTCCAGGCTGATGTCCGCCCCGGAGGCCAGCGCCTCGTCCAGGAGCGTCAGCAGCTCGGGCGCGCGGCCCTTGTTCACGCCGAAGTTCATGGTGGCGTGCGCGAGATGGAGGGAACAGCCCGCCTCGCGGGTGAGGGCGACCATCTCCTCGTACGCCTCCAACGCCCCTGCCCCGTACGAGCGGTGATGCGGGCAGTAGTAGCCGTCGTACGAGGCCACCACCCGGCACAGCTCGGTCAGTTCGGCGTCCTTCGCGTACATTCCGGGCGTGTACGTCAGCCCGGACGACATGCCGACCGCGCCCTGCTCCATGCCCTCGGCGACCAACTGCCGCATCCGGTCGAGCTCTTCGGGACTCGCCTCGCGGTCCTCCCAGCCGACGGCCAGCATGCGGACCGTCCCCTGGGGGATGAGATAGGCGGCGTTCACCGCGATCCCCTGGTCCAGCCGGTCCAGGTACTCGCCCACCGAGCGCCAGTCGAAGTCGATGTCGTCGCCGTGGCCGTTCCAGCCCGTGATCGCGCGGCGGACCTCGGCGAGGGTGCGGTCGTCCACGGGGGCGTACGACAGCCCGTCCTGGCCCAGGACTTCGAGGGTGACCCCCTGTGCGGCCTTGGCACTGTGGTCCGGGTCGCGGAGCAGGGCGAGGTCGCTGTGCGCGTGCATGTCGATGAAGCCGGGGGAGAGGACGAGCCCCTCCGCGTCCACCTCCCGCCGGGCCCGGGGCCGTTGGCAGCCGGCGTCGGCCGCCTCCTTGACGATCGAGACGATCCGTCCGCCGTCGATGACGACATCGGCGCGGTACGACGGCTCACCGCTGCCGTCCACGACGTCCGCGTCCCGGATGACCAGCTCCTCCACCGTTGGCCTCCTAGAAGAACGTGCGGATGTAGTCGACGACCGTGCCGTCCGCCTCGACCAGCGGGATCAGCTGCCACTTGTCGAAGGACGTGCACGGATGGGACAGACCCATGCCCACCCAGTCCCCGACCTCCAGGTCCGCCTCGGGGGCCGTCCGCAGCCACGCGTGCTGGTCGGAGAGGGAGGTGACGGAGACGCCGGTCGCCGGTCGCTCGGCGCCGTCCCGCCGCACCACCTGGGCGAACGGGAGATCGAGGTCGTACGCCGCGTCCCGCTTGCCCGCGTTGACGAAGGCCTGGTCGGGAGAGGGGCGGGAGACGACCTGCGCCCAGAGGCGGAAGGCCGGCTCCAGTGCGCCCTCCTCGGGGACCCGGTTGAAGGGGGTCACCTTCCGGTAGTGGCCGTCGTCGTGCGAGACATAGGCACCGGAGCGCAGCAACTTCAGTACCGGCGCCGACAGTTCGGGAGTCTCGGCGAACACGTCGGCCACCGCGTCGAACCAGGCGCTGCCGCCCGCGCTGACGACGATCTCGTCCAGCCCGGCCAACCGCCCCGCCTTGTCGAAGTCGACGGCGAGCGCGACCAGTCGCCGCAGCCACGCCCGCACCCGCTCCGGATCGGCCTGCGGCACCTCGCCCTCGTACCCGGCCACCCCGACCAGCCGCAGCGTCCCCACGGCGGCCACCGCGTCCGCGACCGCCGCGCACTCGGCCTCCGTACGGACCCCCGTGCGGGCCCCTTCACCGGCGGCGAGCTCGACGACGACGTCGACGGGGCGGGAGGCGCCGCGCAGAGCCGCGTCCATGAGCTCGACACCGCGTACGGAGTCGACGTAGCAGATGAGGCGGAAGCCGGGGTCGGCGTCGAGCTGGGACGAGATCCAGCGCAGGGCCGCCGGGTCGACGAGTTCGTTGGCGAGGAAGACCCGCTGAATGCCGAACTGCCGTGCCACGCGCACCTGGTGGGGGACGGCGAGGGTGATGCCCCACGCGCCGCGCGCGATCTGCTGCCGGAAGAGCTGGGGGGCCATGGTGGTCTTGCCGTGCGGGGCGAAGGCGAGGCCGTGGCGGGTCGCGTACGTCTCCATGAGCGCGAGGTTGTGTTCCAGGCGCTCGGCGGAGAGGGCGAGCACGGGGGTCGCGAAGCCGCCGGTGAAGAGGTTGCGGCGCTGGGCGGCCAGCTCGCCGACGGTGAGGCCGTCGGCGTCCGGGGGGAGGCCCTTGAAGCGGTGGTCGACACGGTCCTCGGCGAGTCGGACAAACGCCTCGGTGCTCATGGAACCTCCCTGATCAGGAGCGTTGCGCTTATTGCAACGTCCATTGCGTATATCGCTTACTGCTGTCTAACATCTCGGCCACGTGGGGTCAACGGAGCCTCCCCCAGCCTTCGGCCGGGGGGACCCCCCTCTCGCTTCACTCGCCCGCACACGACCTGGGAGCTACGACGATCGTGACCGCCGACGGACCCCGCAATGCCCGCGTCGTCGACGGCGCGGACGTCGTAGCGCTCGGCGAGTCCATGGTCACCTTCCTGCCCTCCCGTCCGGGTCGCCTCGCCGATGTGCCGTCGTTCGAGCGGGGGATCGGCGGGGCGGAGTCCAACGTGGCGTGTGTCCTGGCGGCGGCCGGGCATTCCGTGCGGTGGGTGAGCAGGGTGGGGGCCGACGGGTTCGGGGACCATCTGGTGGAGACGATCGGGGGGTACGGGGTCGACGTATCGGCCGTGCGGAGGGACACGGCGCGTCCGACCGGCATCTACTTCCGCACGGCGGGGGACCGGGCGACGGACGCGCACGAGGTGGCGTACTACCGGGCCGGGTCGGCCGCCTCCGCGATGACCGTGGGGAACACCGACCTCGGTGCGGTGCGCGGGGGGCGGGTGCTGCATCTGTCGGGGATCACGGCGGCGCTGTCCGAGGGGTGCCTGGAGCTGATGCGTGAGCTGACGGCGCCGGGGGGCGGGCGGCCGCTGGTGTCGTTCGACGTGAACCATCGGGCGGGGCTGTGGGGGGACGGGGAAGGGCCGGGTGTGCTGCTGGAACTGGCGCGCGGGGCCGATGTGGTGTTCGTGGGGGAGGACGAGGCGGAGGAGGCGTGGGGGGTGACGGGCGGGCCGGAGGCGATTCGCGCTGTGTTGCCCGAGCCTGAGGTGCTGGTGGTGAAGCAGGGAGGAGTGGGGGCCACCGCCTTTGTGTCGGCCGCGGGTGGTCGTGGGCCGGTCGCACCCCGCGGCGGAGCCGCATATCGCCCCGCGCCCCTTGGATGGGCCGGCGGCCCGGCGTCGAAAGCCGCAGCCGGCCGTCCCCACCCCTCGACCACCTTCGTTCCCGCCCTCGATGTCGCAGTCGTCTCGCCCATCGGAGCCGGGGACGCCTTCGCCGCCGGGTTTCTCTCCGCCACCCTTCGTGATCTCCCCGTCCCGGCCCGCCTCCGCCACGGCCACCTCATGGCGGCAGCCGCCCTCACCGTCCCCGGCGACCTCGCCGTACCGCCGGCCAGGGGCCACGCCGACCGCCTCGCCGCTCTCGACGACACCGCGTGGGGGACACTTCGACTCGGCCCCGGCTGGACGCAAGCCGAGCAGGCCCCGGAGGAGGTACGCACCCCATGAGCCAGACCGTCGACCGAGCGCTCAGCATCCTGCCGCTGCTCGCCGAGGGCCCCGCCGACCTCGGTCAGGTCGCCGACCGCCTCGGCGTGCACAAGTCCACGGCCCTGCGCCTGCTGCGCACGCTCCACGAGCACGGCATGGTCTACCGCCAGTCCGACCAGCGCTACCGCCTCGGCGCCCGCCTGATCGCGCTCGCCCAGGAGGCCATGGAGAACCTCGACATCCGCGAGATCGCCCACCCCCACCTCGTACGCCTCAACGAGCAGTGCGGACACACCGTCCATCTCGCGGTGTACGAGGAGGACGAGGTGCTGTACATCGACAAGGTGGAGAGCCGGTACCCCGTGCGGATGTACTCGCGGATCGGGAAGCCGGTCGCCATCACCGTCGCCGCCGTGGCGAAGCTCCTCCTCGCCGATCTGTCCGAGGGCGAGCGGCGGGCGCTGGCCGAGAAGCTCGAGTACCCCATGTACACGCCCCGTTCCATCCCCAACGCACCGGCTTTCCTGCGGGAGTTGGAGAAGGTCCGCGAACAGGGCTGGGCCACCGACCTCGGCGGCCACGAGGAGTCCATCAACTGCGTCGGAGCCCCCATCCGCGGCGCCGACGGCCGGGTCGTGGCCGCCATGTCGGTCTCCGCGCCCAACGTCGTCGTCACCGCCGACGAACTCCTCACCCTGCTCCCGCTGGTGCGCCGCACGGCCGACGCGATCAGCGGCGAGTACTCAGGCAGAACCCCCGTCAAGGAAGTCACCTCATGACCGAGAAGATCGCCCTCACCCCCAAGACCCACACCACCCCGCCCGCGAAGTTCTCCCACGGCGTCAGGAAGGGCGACATCCTCCAGGTCGCCGGCCAGGTGGGCTTCCTTCCGGCCGAGGAGGGCAAGCCCCCGACGCCGGCCGGTCCCACCCTGCGCGAGCAGACCCTGCAGACCCTCGCCAACGTCAAGGCGATCCTGGAAGAGGGCGGTGCGAGCTGGGACGACGTGATGATGATCCGCGTCTACCTGACGGACACGGGGCACTTCGCCGAGTTCAACGAGATGTACGACCGGTATTTCGAGGAGCAGGGGCTCACGCAGGCCGCACCCGCACGCACCACGGTGTATGTCGGTTTGCCCGCGGGGCTGCTGATCGAGATCGACGCCCTCGCCGTGCTCGGATAGACCATCGCACGGGGACCGTGCCGGAGACGGTGTCGCTTCTTCTCTTCGTGCAGAGGTTGTTCTCGGGGCGCCCCGAGAACGGAGCAGGGCAGCACGGGCCCCGCTCGTCGCATCGTATTCATGGACGAATGAGTCCATCCCGTGAGCCTCTCCCGCCCCCGGAGCCCCACGGCACAGCTTCGTCCGCCATACTTCCCGCTGTGGAGCAGCGCATAGGTTCGAGCAGCCAGCCCCTGAAGGGCGAGCCCGTGAAGGGCGCCGGATTCGACCCGGCCTTCATTCCCGGGATCACCGCACCCGCGGCCGAGGAGCCGGAGGACGCCAGGCCGGCCGAGCCGGAGGCCGAGGACGTCGAGGACACCGAGGGTCTCGGGGACATCGACGCCGAGGCAGAGGCTTCGGAGGAGGACGAGGGCGGGGAGCCCGAAGAGGAAGAGGCCCCCGAGGGCCCCGTCTTCGAGGCCTCCGACCGTCGCGCGAAGATCGTCGCCGACCACAGGGGCGTACGCCTGGCCCTCGACGACCAGGAGTGCGAGTTCCGCTGGGACGAGGTCGGTGCCGTCGAGACGGAGACCCCGCGCTTCGGCAAGCGGTTCACCATCACGGTCCACACCCCCGATCGCCGCTGGTACCCGATCGAGATCGAGGCCGACTCCCGCTCCCGCTTCACGGAGTGGGAAGGGCAGTTGGACGCGGTCCTCGACGCGTACTTCGAGGACGGGGAGGCCGAGACCGACGCCGAGACCGACGGCAAGGATGAGGCCGACGTCGAGACCGAAGCCGACGCCGAGGCCGATGAGAAGAGCGCGGACGAGGACGTGGTCGACACCGAGGCCGCGAGCAAGGCCGAGAAGCCCTAGCAACCGGCGCCCAGCCGAACTCACCGCCGCCCGTGAGGTGTTGAGGGAGACCATCGTGGCCGCGGAACAGGCCGAGCCGGGGGCCCGGCCATCGCAGGCCCCCGGCCGAACCGCCGCCGACTAGGCGCAGTACTGCGCCTCCTTCCCGATCGACCGGTACATGCAGTCCGCGTTCTCCAGCAGCTGCAGCACCGCGTCCCGGTTCCGTGACGTCTCCCGCTCGATCACCTCGTCGGGCGGGTAGAAACCGCCCGCGGAGCTCGACGTCGGATACATCTCGAAGGTGTAGTCGAAGATCTTCTGGCTGCCCCAGAGATAGTCGTCGATCGACCCGTCGGTGATGTACAGGTCGCTCGACTGCTCGGCGGTGTAACCGTTGCTGGCGGCCATCTTCTGCCCGACCGTCCGGAAGGCGTTGTAGTCGTCCGCCGTCATCCCGGTCGTCGTGTCCGAGTACGTGTACCCGAACGGCCACAGCACCAGCTCGCTGTACGTGTGGAAGTCGATGCCCGCCTTGATCTGCTGGACACCGCCCACCACCCGGCTGCGGACGAAGTCGGCGACCACCTTCACCTCGGGCGCCGACTCGGCGGCCGAACCCCGGTACGTCTCGGACGACGTCGACCCCGACGAGCCGCCGCAGCAGCCCCACCTGTAGTTCCAGTTGCGGTTGAGGTCCGTGCCGACATTCGAGGACCCCGAGTTCGGCTGGCGGTTCTTGCGCCACGACCGGTACGAGCCCGTCGCGATGTCGTACTCCCCGCCGTCCGGGTTGAGGTCGGGCACGATCCAGATCTCGCGGTTGTTCACCATGTTGGTGACCCGGGAGTCGCTGCCGTACCCGGCCCCCAACTCCCGCAGCAGATACAGCGCCATCTCCACCGTCAGGTGCTCACGCGCGTGCTGGTGGAAGGTGAACAGCACCTCCGGCTCGTTCTCGTCCGTGGCCACGTTGTCGCTGACCTTGATGGCCACGATGTCCCGGCCCTCGTACGACTTGCCGATCACCCGCTTGCTCATGATGCCCGGGTACGCGGCCAGCCGCTGGTCGATCTCCGCGTTGGCCTCGGCGTAGTTGTGGTACTTCGAGTCGGCCGAGGGGAAGTCGTAGAGACGTACGTCGTCCGAGCCGGCCGACCTGTCCGGTGCCGAGCCCAACAGCGAGACGTCGTAGCCCTGTCGGCGGAGCTGCTTGATCTGCGACGCCCGTCCGGAGACGACCACCGTCTCCTCGTCGGCCTCGTCCACCGTGACCCCCGCGGCGGCGATGGCGGTGCGGGTGACCGGGGTGTTGTGGTCGACGTGGATCTCGTACTGGTGGATGTCGTCGGCCGAGGGGGCAGCAGGGCGCGCACTGTCGGCGTTCGCGGAGAGGGGCGCCGCGAGGGCCAGGGCGAGCAGGGTGGCGAGGGCGGCGGTGCGTCTGCCGCCGCGGGCGTCCCGGCCTCGAATACGAAGTCGCATGAAGTCTCCTGAGGGAGTTGGGGGGTTGTTCGTGCGACGTACGGGTGTAAACGTGCGGGTGCCGCCCATGGTCACGGAATGGCATGGACAGGTCAAGAGAGCGAAAACCGGCCGCGTAGTGTACGCGCGCCCATCGCCCCCGCACCCGCCTCCGTCAAAGTGCACTCGCTCGTGTGAGCGGAACGTGCATATATGCCGAATCCGGAGGAGAGTGAGATTCCGTTTCTACGGGAGGCTGATCATGGGCGGATCAGCGCCGCGAACAGACCGAGGGCCGCGAGCTGCCGGCGCGGGCGCGGCTGGTCACGCCGACCGCGCCGGGTGCGTCGGCACGACACGCCTGGCCGCACGGATCGCGGCCCGCGTCGAGCGCGGCTTCCCGGACGGTGTACGCCTGGTGCAGCCGGCCGGGCGGCACGACCCGGCGCTCGTCCCCATCGCCGACGCCGACGCCCTCGACAACTGCGAGCACCTCCTGCCGGCCTGCGCCGCCCTCGGCGCCGCCCGGCGCGGCGCCTCCGAACGCGCGGCCGTCCTGCTCGACGGCGCCGACCGCGTCTGGGCCGACGTCGACCGCGGCCGCTGGGGCTCCCAGGCGCTCGGCGCGACCGGACGGGTCAGTGAGACCCGCGCCCGCCGGGCCGTCGGAGAGGCCGCCTTCGAGCGGGCGTACGCGCGTGGCGGCGCACTCGGACTCGTGGAGACCGTCGGATACGCGGTGGACGACGCACCCCACGAACAACCCTCGCCGAGACGCGAGTCGAGCCGCGCGCCCGGCATCCGTCCCACCCGCCGCGAGTCCGAGGCCGCCCAGCTCGTCGCCCAGGGCCCCGCCAACCAGCAGATCACCGACCGCCTCGTCATCGCCCCCCCAGAGCTGAACCCCGGCGCGGAAGCCGATCTCACCCCCTGCCACGGAGGAGAACCATGACCGCAGCACCTTCCGAACTGTCCCCCTTCGACCACCGCATGGCCGTCTTCGGCGCGGACGACGCGTTCGTGGCCGCCGCCCTGCCCTTCCTCGCCGAGGGCCTCGGCGCGCCCGGCGAACCCCCGCCCGTCGCCATCGCCGCCCCCGAGAAGCTGGACCTCCTGCGCGACGCGCTCGGCGCCGACGCGAAGGACGTCGCCTTCATCGCGCACACCCACTGGTACACCGGCTCGGCCGCCAACGCCGTGGCCCAGGGCGCCGGTTACCTCGCCCACAGCGCCGGACCCGGCGGCCGTATCCACCTCCTCATGGAACCCGTCTGGGACGGCCGCGCCGGTCGCTCCGCCCGCGAGACCGCCGAGTGGATCCGCTACGAGGCCCTCGCCAACCTCCTCTTCGCGCCCATGGCGACGACGGCCCTGTGCGCCTACGACACCCGGACCGCCGGAGAGTCCGTCGTCGACGCCGCCCGCCGCGCCCACCCCGACAGCGGCGTGTACGAGGACCCCGTCCGCCTCGCCGCCGAGCTGGACGCCGTACCGCTGTCGCCGTCGTCGCCGGACGCGGAGGACCTGGGGGAGCCGTACGCGGACGCCGTGCGCGCCCAGGCCATGGACCGTGGACTCACCCGCGTGGACGCGGAGTTGTTCGCCGAGTCGGTCATCGCGGCGACGGCCTCCCTCGGCCGCGTCACCTCGGCGCGCCTGTGGGGCGAGGCGCCGTCCTGCGTGTGCGAACTGCGCACCGCCAACCGGGTCGCCAACCCGCTGGCCGGCTTCGTCCCGCCGCCCGCCGCGGAGCTGGAACCGGAACAGGGGCTGTGGTTCGCCCGCCAGGTGTGTGCGTACGTGGACATCCGCGACGACGACCACGGGGCGACCGTACGGCTGCAGTACGGGTAGGCACGGGAAGGTTCTGAGCCGCTATCGGAGCCACTCGGGGCTGAGGGCGATCGCGCGGAGCTGCCCGACGGTCAGCGCGGGGGCCGTGCGGGTGGCGGGAGTGTCCTGGGCCCCGGAGTTGAAGGCGCTGACGACCACGCGCCGCCCGTCGGTCCGCAGCGTGTCGACCGTCCACATGACGACCCCCGAACCGCCCTTCTCGCCGGGCCCCTGATGCACGGCGACCTTGGTCCCGTCGGCCAGGGTCTGGGAGCCGGACCCGAAGAGGTCCCCCGCGACATCGGACATGTCGCCCTGCACATTGACCTGGACGAGGCTCTTGCCCTTGCCGTCGTCGAGGACGAGGTAGCCGAAGCCGGAGTCGTCGCCGCTGTCCTCGGAGAACGTGAACTTCTTCCCCTTGGGCAGCAGGGACTTGAGCGTCGACGCGATGGGTACGGCGGAGGCGGTCTCGGTGTCGCTGGGCCGCGCGGACGGCTTGCTCGTGTCCTCGGGAATGGCGTCGACGGCGTCCCGCCAGGCGGAGGCGGCGGCGAGCGTCCTCAACCGGGCGGGGGAGAGGGGCGGTTCGTCCCGGGTGATCGGCGAGTCCTTCTCGGCCGCGGCGTTCCACTCGCTCACACTCACGTGCTGCCCCTGCGGCGTGACGAGCTCGGCGCTCCACCACTTGGTCTCCACGCGGCGGTCCGGATACTCGTACCCCTGCAGGACCATGACCACGGAGCTGTCCGGCAGCCGGGTGGTGCTGCAGGCGTCGTAGTGCGAGAACACCTTGCCCGGGCACTCGGTGACCTGCCGGGCCTCGTCACTGCCCGGCTCCACCCGCCCGAGGGCGACGCCGATGGCCGCGGCGCCCTTTCCGTCGTCGTAGACGAGATGCACGTACGGCCCCGGCTCCTCGTCCGTCCCCCGCGCCTCGGCCTGGCTGAACCTGCCCTCGGGGAGCAGTTTTTCGAGGGTGCGGATGAGTCGTGGGCCGGAGACGGGCGAGGGGGCGGGCGTGCCGGCGGCCGAGGGCCTGTCGGCGCCGACCGAGGCCCCGTCCCGACCTGCCGTTCCGGAACCGCCGGGCAGCAGCAGCGCCCCGCCCAACCCGACGACCACGAGGGACGCGGCCCCGCCCACGACGGCGGCCCGGCGGCGCAGCAGCCGTCGTCGGCCCTTGAGGGCCCCGGCGGTGACGAGGGCGGCGCGGTCGGTGTCGAAGGCGGCGCCGGTTTCCCGCAGCTCGAAGGAAAGCCGCTCCTCAAAGGGGTCGTAGGTGTCGTTGTGCTCTTCGACGGGCATGACGGACCACCGTTTCACGAAGGGATGAAGGTCGAGGTGTTGTGTGGTGGGGAGGTTCAGGAACGGGCGTACTTGCCCAGGTCCTCACCGAGCAGCTCGCGCAGCCGCCCCAGCGCACGGACGCACCGCGTACGCACGGCGGCGGAACTGGAGTTCATGACCTGGGCGGTCTCCTCGACGGACCGGTCCTCCCAGTACCGCAGCACGACGACGGCCCGGTCCTTGACGGGCAGCCGGCCGAGCGCCTCCAGCAGGGTCAGGCGCAACGGCGTGTCACGGCCGGAGTGTTCGTCGGGCAGATCGGGAAGCTCGGCGGTGGCGCGCTCGGTACTGCTCCTCTTCCGCTGGTGGGCGAGAAAGGTACGGGCGAGCACGGTCTGCGCGTACCCCGCCGGGTTCCCGACCCGCGACACCCGCCCCCAACTGACGTACAGCCGCCCGAGGGTCTCCTGCACCAGATCCTCGGCCAGATGCGTGTCGCCCGCGGTGAGAAGACAGGCGGCGCGGTACAGATGCCCGGCACGCACAGCAGCGAACTCCGCGTACTCGTCCGCCCGCGCCTGTCTCATCTGTGCTCCCCCTGCTGCTGATGCGTGCCGCTCTCACTTCATTGATGCGGTGGGGGCGGGAAAATGTTTCACGTCATGTGCCTCGCGCATCGCGGATAATCCGCCCCCGCCCTGGGAACCGAAGTGATGCCGGAACGGCGTTGCTGCGAGGGGGACTCGGGTGGTGGACGACGACGGCCCACCGACAGGGTGGGACGCGGGCGAGTGCCGTATGTGGGAGTCGTACCGCCGCGGGGAGTGGTGCGAGGGGGTGCCGGAGGTGCGTGGGGAGGCCGTGCGCCGGCTGCTGCTGGCCGCGCCGCCCCCGCGACCCGGCCATCTGGCCCGGCTCCGGCTGCGCGGTGTGCGGATACGGGGGCGGGCGGACCTGTCCGAGGCCGTCGTACGAGGGGCCGTACGTCTGCGGGGGTGCCGTTTCGACGAGGCGCCGCGGCTGGAGGGCGCGCAGTTGGAGGCCCTTGAACTCGACGAGTGCCGTCTGCCCGGCCTGCGTGCGCACAGCGCCCGCATCGCCCAGGAGTTCAAGGTCACCCGCTGCGCGGTCGACGGCACTCTGGACCTGCGCTCCCTCAACGTCGGCACCCATCTGTCCCTCGACGGCACAACGGTCCGTCCCGCGCCGGGAGAAACCGGTGTCGCCGCCCAGTCCGTCGCCGTGGACGAATCACTGTGGGCGACGGACCTGGACTGCGCGGGAGCCGTCCACCTGAACAACGCCCGGGTGCAGGACGCCCTCGTGCTGCGGGGAGCGACCATCAGCAGCCCCACAGGCAGTCTCCAGATGTCCGAACTCACGGTCGGCGGTGGCCTGTACCTGGGGCACGGCTTCTCGTGCACCGGAACGGTCAACCTCTGTGGGGCCTCGATCGGGGCGTCGGTGGAGTTGCTCGACGCCACCCTCACCGGCCCGGGTCCGGACGCGGGCGACTACGCGCTCCATCTGGGCTGCGCACAGATCGGAGGCGACATCCAGGCCGAGCGGGGGCTCGTCGTCGAGGGCCCGATCACCCTCGCGGACACGTCGATCCGCGGCAGCGTCGTCCTCAGGGGCGCCCGCCTCACCCACCCTTCGGGTACGGCGCTCACGGCGGCCCGCACACACATCGGGGGTGACTTCGACGGTCAGGACGGACTGACCGCACACGGCACCATCAACCTGTGCGACGCCCGGATCGGCGGGTCGGTGCTGCTGGAGGGCGCCGAACTGACGGCCCCCGACAGCAGCCCGACCGCCCTGAGCGCCCACGGCGTCGACGTCGGAGGCGTCGCGCACTTCAGCCGCGGGTTCACCGTCCACGGCAAGATCGGCATGAGCAACGCCACCATCCGCAGCTCCCTGTCCTTCAAGGGCGCGATCCTGGATACGGTCGTCGGTGAGGAAGCCCTCGCCTGCCGCGGTACGACGGCCGCCGCACTGTTTCTCCAGTTCCGCGAGCCGCCCAGGGGCGGCGTCGACCTCAGCCGTACCAAGGCGGCGCTGATCTGGGACGACCCCGCGACCTGGCCCGCCTCCCTGATCCTGGACGGCACCGTCTACGACATCCTCCGCCCCACCCTGCACGCCGGGGAACGCCTCCCCTGGCTGGGGCGGGACCCGGACGGCTTCACGCCCCAGCCGTACGAGCAACTCGCCGAGGTCTACCGGCGCCACGGCTGGGACGCCGCCGCACGGACCGTCCTCGTCGCCAAGCAACGCAGCCTGCGGCCGACCCTCGCGCCCCCCGCCCGGCTGTGGAGCCTCCTGCAGGACGCGACGGTCGGCTACGGGTACCGCCCACTGCGGGCCGTATGGCTGCTGGTGTGCCTCCTGGTCGTCGGCTCCGCACTCTTCGCGGCCCGGCCCCCCGAGCCCGTGGGCGGCGGCCCGTATCCGCGCTTCCAGTCCGTCATCTACACCCTGGATCTCCTGCTGCCGCTGGTGGATCTGGGCCAGGAGCGGGCGTACGAGCCGTCCGGAGTCATGCAGTGGGTGGGCATCGTGCTCATCGGAACCGGCTGGCTGCTGGCGACCACCGTCGCGGCCGGAGCGGGGCGCGTCCTACGGAGGAGCTGATGATCACGCCAGCCCGTGCACATGCGGCCCCACCGTCCCGGACCAGGCACTCCCCGCCGCCGCGTCCCAGTTGGTCGACCACGTCATGGCACCCCGCAGGTCGGGATACGTCTTCGACGGCTTGAAGGAACCGCAGTTCGTGCCGGCCGTGAGGCAGTCCAGCGCGTTGTTCACCACGGTCGGCGACACGTACCCGCTCCCCGCGGCGCTCGTCGAGGCCGGCACCCCCAACCCCACCTGGGACGGAGACAGCCCGCCCTCCAGCTGGATGCACGCCAGAGCGGTCAGGAAGTCCACCGACCCCTGGCTGTACACCTTGCCGTCGCACCCCAGCATCGAACCGCTGTTGTAGTACTGCATGTTGACCACCGTGAGGATGTCCTTCACGTTCAGGGCGGTCTGGAAGTACGCGTTGGACGTCGACTGCATGTCGATCGTCTGCGGGGCCATGGTGAGCACGAGGGACGAGCCCGCCTTCGCGGACAACGCCCTCAACGCCTGTGACATGTATGTGGCGTTGATGCCGTTCTCCAGGTCGATGTCGACCCCGTCGAAGCCGTACGTCTGCATCAGCGAGTACACCGAGTTCGCGAAGTTCGTCGCCGACGTCGAGTCGCTCACCGACACCGTGCCGTTCTGGCCGCCGATCGAGATGACGACCTTCTTGCCCGCGGCCTGCTTGGCCTTGATGTCCGTCTTGAACTGATCGACCGTGTAGCCGCCCAGCCCCGACGAGTCCAGGTTGAAGGTGACCGCGCCAGGTGTCGACGTCGCGTCCGCGAACGCCACCGCGATGATGTCGTACTGGGAGGAGACGTCGGAGATCTTCTGGACCGTCGCCCCGTTGTTGAAGTCCTGCCAGTAGCCGGTCACCGCGTGCTTGGGCAGGGCGGTGCCGCCTCCGCCACCCGACGAGGCCGTCGTCGTGCCCGTCACCGCTCCCGACTTCGCCGACTCACCCGCCGAGTTCGTCGCCGTGACCTGGAAGGAGTACGACGTCGACGCGGAGAGGCCCGTCACCGTCGCCGACGCCCCCGTCACCGCCGTGACCTTCGTGCCGTCCCGGTAGACGTTGTACCCGGTCGCGCCCGACACCGCGTTCCACGCCAGCGACACCGACGAGGCCGTCGTACCGCTGACAGCCAGGCCGCTCGGGGCCGACGGGACCGTGGGCGTGGAGCCACCACCACCGCCGTCCGGGCCGTACACCGACACGTCGTCCGCGTAGTACGCCGCCTGCCCGTACCAGCCGTGCGTGTACACCGTGACGGAGGTCGTGGACGACCCCGTCGTGAAGCTCGTCGAGAGCTGGGTCCAGGAGGACGTGTCCGGCGTCCACGTGGACACGTCCGTCGTGCCCGTGCCCGTCACGCCCAGGAAGGCGTACCCGCCCTGCACCCAGGCGCTCAGCGTGTACGTCGACCCGGGCCGCACGGCCACCGTCTGGCTGCACTGTGCGTCGTCCTGACCGGCCGGCGTCGCCTTCAGGGCGGCCGAGCCGCCGTGCACCGGGGAGGTGACCGTCGTACCGCTGCTCGCGGAACAGGTCCAGTTGCCCAGGCCGGACTCGAAGCCGGGGTTCTGGGCGTTGTTGACGTCCGCTGCGGACGCCTGGCCCGCGCTCAGGAAGGAGAGCGCGAGGGCGGCGGTGACGGCTCCTGACCAGAGCCGTGCTGATCGTCTCTGTGGGGACATGACAATAAGTTGGTCCAGACCAATACTTCTGTCAAGAGTGCGACTCGTGACCGGCGAGATGCTCGAACCTGCCCCGTTTTGGCGCATCTTGTGCCTCGTCAGTTACCCATCAGCTGCACAAACGCTGTTCTCCGGTCACGGGGCGGTGGTTACAGTGCTGAGGTAGTCACGCAGTGAAGTCATCTCGGTGTACCGGAGTAACCCCTGACCCCGGTGGATCGACGGCGCAACACGGGGAGCTGCGCGTGCCAACAGCCGTTGCCGTGACCAGTGCCGACATGGCGCTGCCGCCGCAGGACGAACGGACCCTGCCCGCCGTCGTCCTGCAGGACCTGCACCGCCGGCCTCTCGACCAGGCGCTGGCGGCGATACAGGCCCTCATCGACCAGTACGGGTATCTCGTCGTCGTGTCCTCGAAGGCGGCCCCGGAGGGCGTGGAGCAGCGGCTCCGGACCATTCGGTCCCTGCTGGAGAGCGACCGTATCGCCCTCTTCCGTCCCGATCTGCCGCCCCTCGGACTCGCGGTCCTGGCCCGTCAGTTACGACAGCTGGCCTCCTGCGACCTGAGCCCGGGCGTCCTCGCCTCCGCGGGGCGCCTGCTCACCCACTACATCCACACCGGCGCCCTGCTCGGCTCGGTCGCCCGCCTCGACCGCGTGCCCGTCGGGCTGAAGTCGCACGCCAAGTCCTGGGTGCCGGGCAGCCAGTTCGCCGTACTCGCCCACCCCGAGCCGCAGCTCGTGAAGCTCGGGCCCGGAGCCGCCCTCGCCGGGCCGGAGTTCGCCACCCGGATGGTCGTCGCCAAGGGGCAGCTCCAGACGGACTGGGTGACCGGGACCCTGGCCAAGCAGTGGAGCGTGCAGGGGCTGCGGGAGGCCCCGCTGCCGGCCGAGTCCGCCGCCTGGTGGGGGACGAACAAGCTCGTCGAGTTCGCCGCCTACCTGCCCGACCTCCCGGTCCTCTACCAACTGGTCACGTCCGTCCGGCAGGGCACCTGTCACTGGTGCGGCATCGACGTCATCGGCGACCGCTGCGTCTTCTGCTCCGCCATGCCGCCGCCGCTCTACGACACCCCGAAGCAGCTTCCCGCCGGGAGGGGCTCCTGAACCGCCCAGGCGTACCCCCGCGTTCCGCCCGCACCGACCCCGTCCGCTCGACCGATATCCCCCAATGAGGTTGTACGGTTCATGAACTCCCGTCAGCGCCGAGGCGTGCTCCTGCTGATCCTCTCGATCGTCTGCGCCCTCGGCGCGTTCGTCGGCGTCCTGTCCGTCATCAGCGACGTGAAGTCCAAGGTCGGCCCCGAGGTCACGGCGTACCAGGTCAAGGGCGAGATAAAGCCCTACACCCAGCTGAATCCCGGCCAGTTCGAGAAGATCAGCATGCCGAAACGGTGGCTTTCGGAGAACGCGATCACTCATATCGCGGACATCAAGGACAAGATCGCCGTCACGACCCTGAAGGCCGGCTCCCTGCTGCAGAGCGACATGATCGTGGACCAGCCCGCCCTGCAGCCGGGGCAGCAGGAGGTCGCCATCATGATCGACGCGGCGACCGGCGTGGCGGGACAGATCACGCCCGGTTCGACGGTCAACGTCTACGCCACCTTCGCGGGCCAGCGGCAGGGTGACCCCGCTCAGTCCAAGATCATCGTAACGAACGCGAAGGTGCTGCAGGTGGGTCAGATCAAGGCCCTCGATCCCTCCAGCAGCGACAAGAACCAGCCTACCGACACCGTCCCCATCACCTTCGCCCTCTCCACCCTCGACGCCCAGCGGATCACCTACGCCGAGTCGTTCGCCCAGCGGGTCCGGCTCGCCCTGGTCGCACCCGGCGGCGACACGGCGGTCCCCGACAAGGACCGCACGTACGAACTCGCGAAGGACAAGTGAGAGGCCGCCCGCATGCCCACCAGGATTCTCCCGGCCGTCGGTGACGCGGACGCGGTCCGTTCCCTCACGACCCTGCTCAGCCAGCTCCCGGACGCCGAGCCGGTGGCCCCGGTCGTCGACTCCACCGGGCTCGTCGACACCCTCGCCCGGCTGGCCGCCGAGTCGGTCGACGAGCTGCCCGAGGTCGTCGTGGTGCATGAACGCATCGGTCCCGTCCCGGCCCTGGAGCTCATCCGCGAGGTCGCGCTGCGCTTCCCCGCGGTCGGGGTCATCCTCGTGACGACCGACGCCAGTCCCGGGCTCTTCCAGGCCGCCATGGACTACGGCGCCCGCGGGCTCGTCGCTCTCCCGCTGAGCTACGAGGAGCTGGCGATCCGCGTGCAGGCGGTCGCCCAGTGGTCGACGGGCGTACGGCGTCATCTGGGCGTCGGGGGCGATGTGTTCACCGGTGTCGGCGGGACCGTCGTGACGGTGAGCGGGGCGAAGGGCGGGGTGGGGGCCACTCTGACCGCCATCCAACTGGCGCTGGCGGCACAGGCGTCCGGGCGCAGTACGGCGCTCGTCGACATGGACCTGCAGGCCGGGGACGTCGCCTCCTACCTGGATGTGCAGTTCCGGCGCTCGGTGGTCGACCTGGCCGCCATCAACGACATCTCCCCGCGGGTGCTGGCCGACGCGGTCTACCGGCACGACACCGGGGTGGCGCTGCTCCTCGCACCGGGGGAGGGCGAGCGCGGCGAGGAGGTGACCGACCGGGCGGCACGGGGGATCGTCAGCGCGCTGCGCTCCCGGTACGAGGTCGTCGTCGTCGACTGCGGGGCCCAGTTGAGCGGAGCGGGCGCGGCGGCCGTCGAGATGGCGGACGCGGCCCTGCTGATCACCACACCGGACGTGGTCGCGGTGCGGGGCGCCAAGCGGACCGTGCGGATGTGGGACCGGCTGCAGATACGCAAGGCGGAGGAGACGACGGTCGTCGTCAACCGGCATTCACGCGCGACCGAGATCCAGCCACAGCTGATCCAGAAGATCACCGGCACGGCGGTCGCCGCCACCGCGATCCCGGCGAACTTCAAGGAGTTGCAGGGCGCGGTGGACGCCGGGCGGATCCACGAGCTCGACAACAAGAGCGTGGTGAAGCAGGCGTTGTGGGGTCTGGCGGGGGAGCTGGGCCTGGTCAGGGCCGTCGAAGGGGCCTCGCACCGGGGCGGGCGGCTGCGCGGGGACCGGGGCTCGGTGCGGTTCGGGCGGCGACGGGAGATCGGGGGATGAGGAGGCGACGGTACGGAGACCGGGGCCAGGTCACCATCGAGTTCCTCGGCATGACCCCGCTGATCCTCCTGACACTGGTGCTGGTGTGGCAGTTCGTGCTGGTGGGATACACGTACACGCTCGCGGGGAATGCTGCCGACGAGGCGGTGCGGGCGGGGACGGCGGCCCCGCCGGGAGCGCGCCAGGCCGCCTGCCAGGAGGCCGGGCTGAAACAGGTGTCGGCCGCGTACCGGGACGGGGCCACGGTGACGTGTGGGGGGACGGGCTATGTCACGGCCGACGTGCACCTCAAGGTGCCCGTGCTCTTCCCCGGATTCCTCGGCTTCCCGTTCCCGGTCGACGGCCACGCGGGCGCCGTAGAGGAGGCGAAGTGAGATGGCGTACGGCATCGGGCGCCGCCGTCGGGACCGCGGTCAGGTCGCCATCGAGTACCTCGGGTTCATCCCGATCCTGCTCCTCGTGGCGCTGGCCGGCGTGCAGTTGGGCCTGGTCGCGTACGCCGCCCAGCAGGCCGGTACGGCGGCCCGGGCGGGGGCGCGGAGTGCCTCGCTGGAGCGGGACTTCGCGGCGGACTGCGCGAACGCGGTGAGCCTGGAGGCCACCTGCGAGGAGGCGGACCTCGGGACCGAGGTCCAGGTCACCTCCCGGGTCCGTATCCCGAGCCTGTTCCCCGGACTCGGCGACCGCTACGCCAGCAAGACCGCCGTCATGCCGAAGGACCACTGATGCACCCCGGCACAGCAAGGAGCACGGACCGATGAGCCTGCGGGCACGTATCAACTCCCCCGAGGAGAACAGCCAGCGGGGCGAGGTCGCCCATCTGGTCGCCTCCTACCGGGCCAAGCTCCTGGAGGAGATCGACCTCGCGGAGATGTCCTCGCTGGCCGCCGCCGAGCGCCGGGCCCGGCTCGAGCGCGTCCTGGGGCACATCATCAGCCGCGAGGGCCCGGTGCTGTCGACCGTCGAGCGCTCGCAGCTCATCCGGCGGGTGGTCGACGAGGCCCTCGGTCTCGGCATCCTCGAACCGCTCCTCGAAGACGCGTCCATCACCGAGATCATGGTGAACGGCCCCGACGCGATCTTCGTCGAACGCGGTGGCCGGGTCGAGCAGTTGCCGCTCCGGTTCGCCTCCCACGACCAACTGATGCAGACCATCGAGCGGATCGTGTCGACGGTCAACCGGCGGGTGGACGAGTCGAATCCGATGGTCGACGCGCGGCTGCCGTCCGGCGAGCGCGTCAACGTCATCATCCCGCCGCTCTCCCTGACCGGTGCGACCCTCACCATCCGCCGCTTCCCGCGCTCCTTCACGCTCCAGGAGATGATCGGCTTCGGCTCGCTCGACGAGCAGATCCTGTTCCTGCTCGCGGGGTTGGTGCGGGCGAAGTTCAACATCATCGTCTCGGGCGCGACCGGCACCGGAAAGACGACCCTGCTCAATGCCCTCTCCGGTCTCATCCCGGAGGGCGAACGCATCATCACCATCGAGGACTCCGCCGAACTCCAGTTGCAGCAGTCACACGTCATCCGGCTGGAGTCCCGCCCCCCGAACGTCGAGGGCAAGGGCCAGATCTCCATCCGCGACCTGGTCCGCAACTCCCTCCGGATGCGCCCCGACCGCATCGTCGTCGGTGAGGTCCGCGGCGGTGAGTCGCTCGACATGCTCCAGGCGATGTCGACCGGCCACGACGGCTCCCTCGCCACCGTCCACGCCAACAGCGCCGAGGACGCGCTGATGCGGCTGCAGACCCTGGCCTCCATGTCCGACGTCGAGGTCCCCTTCGTGGCACTGCACGACCAGATCAACTCCGCCGTCGACGTCATCATCCAGCTCACCCGCTTCGCCGACGGCGCCCGCCGCGTCACCGAGGTCGCCCTGCTGGACAGCCATGGCGGGGAGCCGTACCGCCTCGCCACCGTCGCCCGCTTCCACGCCCAGCCCATGGCCCCCGACGGGCGGATCTACGGCGCCTTCGAGCACTTCCCGCTCACCCGCCGTACCGCGGACCGCCTCTACATGGCGAACCAGGCCGTCCCCCAGGCCTTCGGCGTCGCCGAGACCGCAGAACAGCTAGCCACCCGAGAAGCCAGGTAGGTGCCGCCCCCCATGGAGCTACGAGACCTCGTCACCCTCACCACCGGCATCACGCTGCTGACCTGCGTCCTGGCCGTCGTGGGCCTGCACGCGTACGCCACCGGACGGTCCGAGCGGGCCGCCCTCATCGAACGGCTCTCGCACACCGGCCAGATACCGTCCACCGGCCGCACCCGCCGCTTCCGGAACCTCGACCGCCGGCTGCGCCGCACCAGGGCGGGCCGGCAGCTGGAGCTGAGGCTGGCCGCGACCGGACTCGACGTCACACCGGGCGAGTTCTTCGCCTACATGCTGGCGACGATCGCCGCGCTGTGGCTCGTCGGCCAGGCCGCCCTGGCCCCCTTCTTCGGGCCGATCGCCGGACTGCTGGGCGTCTGGGTGGCGGTGCAGTTCCTCAACTGGCAGCGGCAGAAACGCATCGAGAAGTTCATCAACCAACTCCCCGAACTCGCCCGCATCCTGGCCAACGCCACCCAGGCCGGCCTCGCCCTGCGCACCGCGATCAGCATGGCGGCGGAGGAGCTGGAGGCGCCGGCCGGCGAGGAACTGGAGAAGGTGGCCAACCAGCTGGCGATCGGCCAGTCCATGGACGAGGCCCTCGGCGACCTCGCGGACCGGCTGCCCTCGCGCGAACTCGTCGTCCTGGTCACGACCCTGGTGCTGTCCAACCGGGCCGGCGGCCAGGTCGTGGGGGCCCTGCGCAACCTCACCGAGACCCTGGAGGAGCGCAAGGAGACCCGGCGCGAGATCCGCACCCAGCTCTCCCAGGTCAACATGACGGCGTACGCCATCCCGGTCATGGGCGTCGGCTCGCTGCTCCTCATGAACGGCGTCAAGGACGGCGCCCTGGACCGGATGACCGGCTCCCCGATCGGCCAGGCCTGCGTGATCATCGCGTTCGGGCTGTACGCGGTCGGGTTCTTCCTCATCCGCCGTATGTCCCGGATCGACGTCTGAGGAAGGGTGGTATGTGACATGGCACTGCTCCTCGCACTCGCCATGGGCCTCGGCGTCTGGGGCGTCTTCGCCGGCATCCGCATGTACCGGGCGGAGGCGAAACTCCCCGGTGACCTGCTGCTGGCCCTGGAGGTCGGCGCCACCCGCACCGGCGCGGTCGACTCGCTGATCGACCGGATGGGCATGCGGTACGCGCCCGCCGTACTGCGCCTGATGGGCCCGAAGCTGGTCGCCAGGTACCGCCGCAAGATCGACCTCGCGGGCAACCCGGGCGGTCTGACCATCGACCGTTACGCGGCCCGCCGGGCGGTCTACGGCTTCCTGGGCGCGGTCGGCTTCCTGGTCTTCCTGATGCGCGGCCAGTACTTCGTGGCCCTCCTCCTGCTCGCCTTCGGCGCGTTCTGGACGGAGGTCGGCATCTGGGCGGCGATCCGCATCCGCAAGGACGAGATCGAGCGCACCCTGCCCGACTTCCTGGACGTCCTCGCGGTCGTCGTCAGCGCGGGTCTCGGCTTCCGCCAGGCCCTCGACCGGGTGGCCTCCCGCTACGAGGGCCCCTGGGCCGACGAACTCCGCATCACCCTGCGCCAGATGGACCTCGGCATGAGCCGCCGCCAGGCCTTCGCCGAGCTGCGGCGGCGCAACGACTCCGAGCAGGTCGCGATGTTCGTGACGGCGCTGCAGCAGGGCGAGGAGCTGGGCGCCCCGATCGTCGACACCCTCGTCTCCCTCGCCAAGGACATGCGCCGCACGGACGCCCAGAACGCCCGCCGCAAGGCCGCGCGGGCCGTCCCGAGGGCCACGCTGATGATCACGACGTTCATGGTTCCGGCGACGTTGCTGCTGCTCGGCGCGGGGCTCATCCTCGGCTCCGGCACCGACTTCGGCACCATCACGGGCAAGTAGAGGGCAGGTGAACCGATCATGGCGACGACGAAGGACCGACTGGGGCTGCTGCGGCGCCGCCCGAAGACCCCTGAGCTCACGACACCTCCCGCAGGCTCGGTTCTCCCCCCGCACATCCGCACCGGCGCCGCCCCGGACATCCCGGTGACATCGACGACACCGTCCCTGCCACCGGGCTGGGAACCGACGCACACCCCGATGCCGGCCCTCCCGCCCCCACGCCCCGTCCCGGCCCTGCCACCGGGACAATCCGTCCCGGCTCTGCCGTCCGGACAGCCCGTTCCGGCTCTGCCTGCGGTGCCGACGCAGCCGTATCCGCGCGGCGGGGCCGGCCAGCCGACGCCGGCACCCGGGCCGCTTTCGGCCCCGTCAGACCTGTATCCGCGCGGCGGGACGGGGCAGCCGACGCCGGCACCCGGGCCGCTTTCGGCCCCGTCAGACCCGTATCCGCGCGGCGGGACCGGGCAGCCCACGTCGCACCCCGGCCCTCCGTCCGCCCCGGCCCACATGCCGCCCGCTCCAGCCCCCATCCCGTCCACCCCGGCCCACATCGACGCCGCTCAACTCCCGCCCCCACCCCCCTCCGCCCCCAAAACCCCCACCATCCCCCTCCAGGTCAACGCGCTCCAGGCGATGTGCCGTCAGGTCTTCGGGTTCCGGCTCGCCATGATCGCCGTGGCCGCCCCCGCCGCCCTCCTCAACGCGGCTCCGGGCCTGGCCGTCCGGCTGGTGAGCGCGGCCGTCGTGGTCACCTTCATGGGCTCCTACGTCCTCTTTCGGGACTGGGAACGCTTCGGCCCCGTCCTTCTGCGCCACCCCACGCTCCTCGCGGTGGACACCCTCTTCGGCTCCCTGCTCCTGATCTCCGCCGGCCCGGACAGCACGCTCGCCTACGTCAGCGTCTGCACCCCCCTGCTGGCCGGCATCGTCTACGGCTGGCGCGGCGCGGCCGTCTTCGCCTCCCTTCAGTCCCTGATCCTCCTCGCGGTCCACGCGACCTCGAAGGATCTGCACTCCGCTCCCGCGGAGACCCTTCTCCTGCCCGGTCTGTGCGTCATCACCG
The DNA here is from genome assembly GCF_053596855.1 of Streptomyces sp. NPDC001617. Classification (NCBI taxonomy): domain Bacteria; kingdom Bacillati; phylum Actinomycetota; class Actinomycetes; order Kitasatosporales; family Streptomycetaceae; genus Streptomyces; species Streptomyces sp. NPDC001617. The sequence goes on along the minus strand of NZ_JBSFHA010000040.1, from coordinate 26,403 downwards.
GCGCGGTCGGCTCGTCCCTGCGCAACCTCATGCTCCGCTTCGGCGCCGCCACCCAGGCCCTGACCGACGTCCAGGCCCGGCTCGCGGTGACGGAGGCGGTAAGCACCGAACGCGCCCGGCTGGCCCGGGAGATGCACGACTCGGTGGCCAAGACCCTGCACGGCGTGGCCCTGGCCGCCGACGGCCTCGCGGCCTCGACGGCCGCCGACCCCATGGACCCCGCCCTGCTCCGACAGCAGGCGGAACTGGTGGCCCGCTCGGCCCGCCGGGCAGCGGCCGAGTCCCGCGAACTCCTGGCCGATCTGCGCCGCGAGTCCGACCCCGGCCACACCATCGACGTCCTTGCCGAACTGGCCGCCCGCACCGAGGACTTCGGCGCCCGTACGGGCCTGGAGGCCACCTACCGCTCGACGGGCGAGCACATCGCACAGCCCGTACCGCCCGCCGTGGCCCGCCAACTCCTCACGATCGCCGCCGAGGCGATGGAGAACGCCCATCGGCACGCGGCCCCGACCCGGGTGGACGTACAGGCAGGCGTGCACGGCGACCTCCTCCACATCAGCGTCTACGACGACGGCCGCGGCCTGCCCCCCGGCACCACGCTCGAACAACTCCGCCGAGCCGGTCACTTCGGCCTGGTGGGCATGGTCGAGCGAGCGGCCGCGGTGGGCGCCCGCATCCACATCGGCCGGGGCGGCCACCCGCTCGGCACCGAGGTGCGCCTTGAGCTACCGCTGGCGGCCGTGACGGCATGAACACCCCCCACGACATGAGAGGAGGCCGCCCGATGCCGGACCACCCCATGACCCCCGGCCCCGAGCTGCCGCCGGACCCGTTCGAGGCCTTCCCCGCGCCCCCGGCGCTCAAGGTCGTCGTCGCGGACGACAACCCCGTGGTCCGCGCGGGTCTCACGGCCCTTCTCTCCGGCCGCCCGGACATCACGGTCGTGGCCGAGGCCGCCGACGGCCGCGAGGCCTACGAGGCCGCTTGCCGACACCGCCCGGACGTGATCCTGCTGGACGTCCGCATGCCCGGCGTCGACGGCATCTCCGCCCTGCCGTACCTGGTGCGGATCGCCGCGGTCGTGATGCTGACGTACAGCAGGGAGTCGGAGATCGTCCAGGAGGCGCTGCGCCGGGGCGCGGGCGGCTACCTGGTCCACGGCGAGTTCACGGCGGACCAACTGGTCACGGCCGTACGGGACATCAAGGAGGGCAGAGCGCACTTCACGCCGACGGCGGCAGGGGCGCTGCTGGCGGAACTGCGGCGGGCGCAGGGGTCGGGAGAGGCGCTGCCCGAAGGGCTCGGCGGTGCGATTGCACATGTTGCAGACCCGGTAACTCCCTCGCAATCCCTGATTTATTCCCAAAGTACTTCGCAAGTGCAAGCAGATGTGGGACAGTCTGAGCATCGGTCCCGACTGAGTACGAGGGAGGCGGAGATCATGGACCTCATCGCGTCCGGCATGACCAACCAGCAGATCGCCGCCACCTGCTTCATCAGCGAGAAGACGGTCAAGAACCACATCAACCGCATCTTCGCCAAGCTCCACAGCACCAGTCGCTCGGAGGCGGCCGCCAAATGGCTCGGCACGGCTCCGGGTTCGCGCCGAGGGCTGGGGTGGTCGGTGTGGTGACAGGATGGGGGAGTGCCAGGGTCCTGGATTGGGCCCGGATTTGGGCCCAGGGGCCCTCCGCGGGAAGGGGCGTCGGGTCGTACGGTCCCCCTGCCGAGAGCGGCATGGACACCCGACCCGGAGGGGAACGCCATGAGCAACTGGATCAACACCACCGTCGCGTACCTGCAGACCCGCGCCGCCCGCAACGACAAGGGACAGACGGCGGTGGAGTACCTGGGCATCATCGCGGTGGTCGTGGCGATCGTGCTGGCCATCACGGGTACGGATATCGGGCAGACGATCTTCGACGCCATCCGAGCCAAGATCGCCGAAGTCACTGGCGGTTGATGCGGCTTCGTAAGTACAACGACGCAGGGCAGGCCTTCCCCATCTACATCACGGTGGTGGCAGGTCTGCTCTTTCTCGCGTTCGCGTACTTCGCGGTCGGCCAGGCCGCGGTCAATCGGAACGGCGCCCAGACGGCCGCCGACGCGGCGGCGCTCGCGGCGGCACAGAAGACCCGGGACCAACTCGCGGGCGAGTGGCTGGACGACGTACTCGACCCGACCAAGTGGGACGGCATCTTCCACGGGGACGGAGCGGTCGACGGCTGCGATCGTGCCGCCGAGTTGGCCGAGCAGAACGACGCCACGCCGGGCCTGTGCAATCACACGGAGCCCCTGCGCTACGACGTCGAGGTGACGACCAACAAGACGGTCGGGGAGTCCATCGTCCCCGGCACGGAGGACAAGAAGTCGGTCGCCTCCGCCACCGCCGTGATCGATTCGCTCTGCAACTTCGAGCTGCCCGGCGAGGGCGACGCCCTGCCCCAGCTCAAGTGCAAGGACAAGACGTGGGACCTGAACCCGGACGACCTCACCGATCTCCCGAAGCCCCAGGACCTCTTCGACGTCCATCTGGCCGACTGACAAGCGAACGACGAGTGACGAAGGAAGCAGAGCGATGAGCATTCGGTTCACGGCGAAGGCCCGACGGGGGATCGTCGCGCTGACCGTTGCGGCCGGCCTGGCCGTCGGTGTGGCCGGTTGCGGCGGCAGCGGGGACGACGGCAAGAAGCCGCAGACGTCGGCGCCCGCCTCCAAGGACAGTGGATCGAAGCCCAACACTCAGGAGGGTCAGTCGGGCACCCCGCTGGCCGAGTTGCAGGGTTCGGACGGGCTGCTTCTTCAGATCACCTCCGCCCAGCGTGATTCGGGCGGCTTCGTCACGGTGAACGGCAATCTGAAGAACGACGGTTCGAAGAGCCTGATTATTCCGTCTGCATTGAGCGGCAACGAAACAGAGATCACGAGGAACGGACTGTCGCTCGGCGGCGCCACCCTCGTCGACTCGAAGGGCAAGAAGCGGTACTACGTGCTCCGGGACACGGACGGCCGCCCGCTGACGACGACCGGCTTCTCGACGATCAAGGCCGGTGAAAGCCTGGCCGTGTTCATGCAGTTCCCCTCCCCGCCGACCAGCACCACTGAAGTGACCTTCCAACTGCCGACGTTCACCAGCGGCACGATCACGATCTCCGGGTGAGGCCCCAAGTGACCACCACTCCACGCCTCCCCCTGGTCCTCACGGCCGCCACCGTCCTGGTCGCCACCCAGCTCATCGGCGCCGCGACGGCCCACGCCGACGACGACCCCAGCGTCCCGCCGGGCACCGAGACCGCCGCGGCCGCCCCCGTGAAGGTCGACCCGAACGACCCCGACCTCAAACTCCCCGAGGGCGCCACGCTCGCCGCGTCCAAGGTCCTGGACATCAAGTCGGTCGTGGAGGACCAGGGAGGGGAGGAACGCCGCGAGGACACCAACACGTCCGTCACCTTCGCCCTCCAGGCCGAGGTCCTGTTCAGCAAGGACAGCGCGAAGCTGAGCGCGGAGGCCAAGTCCCGTATCGCGACGATCGCGGACGAGATCAAGAAACAGAACGCGACCCAGGTCCGCGTCTTCGGCTTCACGGACAACCTCGGCTCGTCCGCCCACGGCGACGTCCTGTCCAAGCAGCGGGCCGATGCCGTGCAGGGGGTCCTCGACCAGGACCTGAACGACCCGAACATCACCTTCGAGGTTCGGGGTTACGGCGAGCAGTACCCGATCGCGGACAACTCGACGGAAGCGGGCCGCAAGAAGAACCGCCGGGTGGAGGTCACGTTCCCGAGGACGGACGGCTGACCTCCACCTCCACCCGGGCCCCGACCCCCAGCCCCCACCCCGCCATCGCCCCGCCCTCCGCCTCCAGCACATGCCGAGCCCGGACCCGGGGCAGCCCGAGCCGCCCCGGCTTCATGGTCCGTACGGCGATGACCCGGAGCTCGCGGTCGAGATAGGCGACGTCGATCGTGAAGCGCATACGGAAGGTGTGGACGCTGCCCGCGGGGGAAAGGAGCATCGCGCCGTCGACGCCCTCACGCCCCAGCAACCCTCGCGTGCGGGCCCGATAGGAGGCGGCGATCTCCAGGGGGACGGACACGCCGGCCTCCGCGTCCCCCGGACGCACGACCAGTTTCCCCTGCCCGTCACGCCATCGCCGCGCCATACTCAGCACCTCCGTGCGTACGGGAAAGAAGGGGAAGATGCGGAAAATCGTACTGATGATGTCCCTCTCGCTCGACGGTTACTTCGAGGGCCCCGACCACGACATCAGCTGGCACCGGGTCGACGAAGAGCTCCACCAGCACTTCAACGACCTCGTCAGAACCTTCGGCGCCCTCCATGAAGGCCGTCGCACGCACGAGCTGATGGCCGCCTACTGGCCCACCGCCGACGCCGACCCCGACGCCTCCCCGGTCACCGCCGAGTTCGCCCGCATCTGGCGGGACATCCCGAAGGCCGTCTACTCCCGCACCCTGGAGAAGGCCGACTGGAACACCACGGTGATCAGGGAGGTCGTACCCGAGGAGGTCGAGGCGCTCAAGGCCCGGGCGGACGGGGACATCGGCCTCGGCGGGGCCGAGCTCGCCGCCACCTTCCTACGGCTGCGGCTCGTCGACGAGTTCCGGATCTACGTCCATCCCGTGCTCGTGGGCCGGGGCGTACGCCTCTTCCCCGACGACTTCGTCGCCGAGTCGCTGAGCCTCGTGGAGAGCCACGCCTTCGGCAACGGGGTCGTGCTCCTGCGGTACGAGCTTGAGGACAACTCCAGCCGGTCATAAAGATGTTGTACGTCCCCGTTCCGCGCGGGTAGGAAGAGGGACATGACTGGACTCGGTGCTGTGTTCCGCCCCCAACTGCCTCCCGAGCGTCTGCGCGCCGTCGCCCGCCTCGCGGACGAGAGCGGGCTGGAGGAACTCTGGCTGTGGGAGGACTGTTTCCGGGAAGGCGGTATCTCCACCGCCGCTGCCGCCCTCGCCTGGACCGAGCGGGTGAAAGTCGGCGTGGGCCTGCTGCCCGTGCCGCTGCGGAACGTCGCCATCACCGCCATGGAGACCGCCGCACTGCACCGGATGTTCCCCGGCCGGGCGATCGTCGCCGTAGGACACGGTGTACAGGACTGGATGGGCCAGGTCGGGGCACGCGCCGAGTCCCCCGTCACCCTCCTCCGCGAACACCTCGACGCCCTCCGCACCCTGCTCCGCGGCGAGCGCCTCACCACCACCGGCCGCTACGTCCGCCTCGACGACGTCGCCCTCGACTGGCCACCCTCCACTCCCGTACCGGTCCTCGCCGGCGCCACCGGCCCCCGTACGCTCCGGCTGTCCGGAGAGGCCGCCGACGGCACCGTCCTCACCGCGTCCACACCGCCCGACGGAGTGCGCAGGGCACGCCAACTCATCGACGAGGGAAGGGAGTCGGCCGGACGCACCGCCGACCCGCACGAGATCGTCGTCTACCTCCTCACCGCCACCGGCCCCGACGCCGCCGCCCGTCTGCGCACCGAACTCGCCGCCGAGGGCGTCGAATCCGTCCCCGACCTCGGGGTCGCCGGAGACGCGGGCGCGGTCGCGAAGGCGGTCCAGCGCCTCGCCGAGGCCGGCGCCGACCGCGTGATCCTCCAGCCGACCGGCGACGAGCCCGACCCCGAGGGCTTCGTCCGGTTCGCGGCACAGGAGGTAAGGCCCCTGGTCACCGCCACTGCCACCAGCCTCCGATGACCGACGACCACGCCCTCCCCACCCCTTGGCGGCTCCCCTTCGAACTCGCCTGGGAGGCCTTCCGGGCCGGCAGCCGGCCCGTCGGCGCCGTCCTCGTCGACGCGGACGGGCAGGTCGTCGCCACCGGCCGCAACCGCAGCCAGGAGCCGCTAGCCCCACCCGGCCAGCTCGCCGGCACCAACATCGCCCACGCGGAGATCAACGTCCTGGCCCAGTTGCCGAGCGGGGGCCGGCCCGACGGACACCGTCTCTACACGACACTCGAACCCTGCCTCCTCTGCAGCGGCGCTCTCATCCACAGCCACGTCCGCCATGTCGTGTACGCCGCCGCCGACCCCTTCTGGCACGGCATCGAGGACGTCCCCGGAGTCGGCGGCCCCATCGCCGCGCGCTGGGCACGGAGAGAAGGCCCCGTGGAGGGGCCCCTGGCCACCTTCGGCGCCCTGCTCATGCGGCTGTGGACCGCCCTGCACCGCCCGGACGACCTCACCGACCCGGCCGCCCGCCACTGCCTCACCACCACCGACGGCCTCCTCGACGCGTCGACGGCCGAGGCGGCGTACACCCTCCTGCGCCCGCATCTCTGAGCCGCGCAGAGCGCGAACCGCCACCCCGCCAGCGAACGCGCCGACGCCGAGGCAGCCGGCCTCGAGATCCTCGACCTGCGGGCCGAGCGACCCGCCACCCCTTCGACATCCGCAAGCCGTAGGCCTTTCAGTGGCGCGACCAGCCGCGACAACCCGCAGACCCCGGACGACCTACCGCGGCACCCCCCTGCGGAGCACTACGCATGCGGCCCTACGACAACCTCCCCAAGCACCAACTCCACCCGCACCCCCAGCACATCCCCCACCCGCTCCGCCTGCTCCCCCAACTCCCTCTCCTGCCGCCCCGTCAGCCGACCAAGCAACTCCACGGTCACCACCCCCCGCCGCCCCCGCCGCCGCAGATGCCACACCCCGGCCACCACCCCATCAACCAGCACCACCGGGAAGTTCCCGGCCTGCCCACCCGCCAGCGCCCTCCCATACGCCGCCCCCGGAAACAGCAACTCCCGAGGCTGCACAGCAATCCCGTACGCATCGAAATACGGCAACAACCGCACCCCCCGAACAGCCCGCTCGGAAAACTCCGTGTCGTCCGCCACGACCCACCAGCCCTCCGCGCCCTCGAACACCACCTCCTCGATCTCCCCCTCCCTCCCCAGCCGCCCGAACAACTCCTCGGCCCAACCCCCCTTGGCCGCCAGCCACTTGGCAAACCCCCGAGGAGTCCCGGGACCGTAGGCCCGCAGATACCGCCGCACCAGCTCCCGCACCGCCTCCTCCACCGGCACCGCCGAGAAGTGAGGCGGCCGTGTATACGTCACCCTGCGCCCCCGGTTCGGCCCGAAGCACAACGCCCCCGACTGGCCGGCCCGATGCAGCACCTGCCGCCACCGCGGCCACAGCTCCTGGAACGCCGGCATCACCCGCTCCCCGGCCCACGCACCGGTCCGCGCCACGACCTCCTCGTCCAGTTCGTCGATCGTGAGGAAGGCCCCCTCCAGCGCGTCCCCGACCGCTGCCACGATCTCCGCCGTCTGCTCCTCACTCACCCGCACGTCCGGAGCGAAACGCCCGCCACCCGGCACGGCCGGCAGCGCCGCACACCACATCGGAAGGTCACACGCGGCCAGCAGATGCACCGTCCCCCGCGGCCCGTGCGTCTTCACGAGCGAGCCCTCCTCCCACAGGGCCGCCCGCACGTCCCCCTGCGTCACCCCGTCGGCCCGCACCCCGACCGACACCTCCGCGGCGGACAGCACCTGCGCATGCGCGCCGAGCATCGCGCCGACGACTTCGGCGACCGAAGTGCCGCTCCGCGCAGGGTTGGCCAGGAACTGCCGTTCCAGCCGCCGGGCACTCGCCTCGTTCCAGCTGATCCTCAGGGTCATACGGCGACCGTAGAACCCGACTAGGACAGGACGTGGCCGCCGTCACAGGAGCGCCGGTTTCCACATTGTTATTCCGGCGAGTCGCATCCAACCCCATGCGTCACGTAAGTTCAGACCAAGGTAATTCGCGACAGCAAAGCTGCGCGGGCGGTACCGCGCAGAGGAGGGGGCTGCGCGGTGCCGCTTTTGCGTGTTCATGACCTACGGAGCCGTCAAGCGGGCGTTCGCGGCCACCGTCACCCGCCCGGGCGACCCGGGCGACATCCCGCCGAACGGGTCCCAGGATCCGTCAAACCCTCCGGATCTCTCCGCTTCCCCCAGGAATCCGCCGGAAATCGGCTGCGTTTCGGCCATGGAGCTGCCATGAATATGCCGATTTGCGGCCACCGCCGCGTCGCCGTTCGATTCCGGAGAGTAGTCATGGCGCGCCGATGTACGCAGCATCACTTACGAAGGGTTATGGTGGAAACCCCCCCTCGGGCCGGTCCGTCTCCCCCCCACGGACCGGCCCGTTTTTTTGTGTCCGCGTCTGCCACAGGTCTGCTACAGCTGCCCCCGCCCCAGGCGCCCCTTGGGGGAGCGGTGGTGCGGCAGGGGTAGGCTTCGAGCCGCGGGGACCGCCACCGTATGGAGGGGCTGACAATCACGTGAACCTGCGCGACAAGCTGCGCGGCCTGTTGGTCAGGCTGTACGCGCGCCGGGTGGAAGGCCACCTGGACCACGCCCAGGTGCCCAAGCACATCGGCGTCATCGTGGATGGCAGTCGGCGCTGGGCGAAGGCCGCAGGCTCCACCCCCGTCGACGGCCACCGTGCGGGCGCCGAGAAGATCGAGGAGTTCCTCGGTTGGTGCAGCGAGACGGATGTCGAGGTCGTCACCCTCTGGCTGCTGTCGACGGACAACTTCAACCGGCCGCCGGAGGAACTCGGTCCCCTCCTCGGCATCATCGAGGACGTCGTCCGTACGCTCGCCGCCGACGGCCGCTGGCGGGTGCATCACGTCGGTACGCCCGACCTGCTGCCCTCCCCGATGCAGACCGCGCTGAAGGAGGCGGAGGAGTCCACCGCCCACGTCGACGGGATACTCGTCAACGTCGCCATCGGGTACGGGGGGCGGCAGGAGATCGCCGACGCCGTACGGTCGATGCTGCTGGACGCGCACGACAAGGGCAGCTCGATGGAGGAACTCGCCGAGGCCGTCGACATCGACATGATCGGCCGCCATCTCTACACGAGTGACCAGCCCGACCCCGATCTGGTGATCCGCACCAGCGGAGAGCAGAGACTGTCCGGTTTCATGCTGTGGCAGACCGCGCACTCCGAGTACTACTTCTGCGAGGTCTTCTGGCCGGCCTTCCGCAAGGTCGACTTCCTCCGCGCCCTGCGTGACTACGCGGCGCGACACCGGCGTTACGGCGGCTGACACGCGCAAGTCCCCCGAACGGGGTAGCGAGTACCCCATTTGGGGCGGAAGTAACAAGGAGTTCACCAGGGCGCCGCCATACGTGTCGGCATGGTGACGCATGTTCGAGGGCATAAGCCAGTCAGGTCGATGCCCGAACCACGGGTGTCGGATCTCAGCGGGCGGCACGGGGCCGTCCGCCCGGGAGGCCCTTTGCACCAGCCCGACCGTGCGGTTCCAGCACGGAAGACAAGGCGGAGGGCCGGTTCTCGGCCCGTGCAATGCGGCCGTCGACCGGTCCAGCTCCACTCCGTCGCTCCCCGACCTCATCCGAGGGGGTACGTCCTTCCGTGGTGACCAGCACAAAGCGCCACAAGCCAGACCGGCGCACCTATGTTCTCGACACCAGCGTCCTGCTGGCCGACCCGAACGCCCTGAGCCGCTTCGACGAGCACGAGGTCGTGCTCCCCATCGTCGTGGTCACGGAGCTGGAGGCGAAGCGGCACCATCCCGAGCTCGGCTACTTCGCCCGGCAGGCCCTGCGTCTGCTCGACGAGTTCCGGGTGAGGCATGGCCGCCTCGACGCCCCCATTCCGATCGGGGAGCTGGGCGGGACCGTCCGTGTCGAGCTCAACCACTCGGACCCCAGCGTTCTGCCGACCGGCTACCGCCTGGGGGACAACGACTCCCGCATCCTCGCGGTCGCCCGCAATCTGCAGGCCGAGGGATTCGACGTCACCGTCGTGTCGAAGGATCTGCCGCTCAGGATCAAGGCCTCGTCCGTCGGTCTCCTCGCCGAGGAGTACCGCGCCGAGCTCGCCATCACGGACTCCTCCGGCTGGACCGGAATGTCCGAACTGACCCTGCCGGCCGAGCAGGTGGACGTCCTCTTCGAGGAGGGGCACGTCTATGTCCCCGAGGCGGCCGACCTGCCCGTGCACACCGGTCTGACCATCCACTCCGAGCGCGGCAAGGCGCTCGGCCGGGTCACGCCGGACGGCAATGTCCGTGTGGTGCGCGGGGATCGGGAGGCGTTCGGCATCAAGGGGCGGAGCGCCGAGCAGCGTATTGCGCTCGACCTTCTCCTCGACCCGGACGTAGGGATCGTCTCGATGGGCGGCCGGGCCGGCACCGGCAAGTCGGCGCTCGCGCTGTGCGCGGGTCTGGAGGCGGTCCTGGAGCGCCGCCAGCACCAGAAGGTGATGGTCTTCCGTCCGCTCTACGCGGTCGGCGGGCAGGAACTCGGCTATCTCCCCGGCTCCGAGGCCGAGAAGATGAGCCCCTGGGCGCAGGCGGTCTTCGACACGCTCTCCGCGGTCACCAGCCGCGAGGTCATCGAGGAGGTCACCGCACGCGGGATGCTGGAGGTCCTGCCGCTCACCCACATCCGCGGCCGCTCGCTGCACGACGCGTTCGTGATCGTGGACGAGGCGCAGTCCCTGGAACGGAACGTCCTGCTGACCGTTCTGTCGCGAATCGGCGCCAATTCGCGGGTGGTTCTCACCCATGATGTGGCGCAGCGGGACAATCTGCGGGTGGGGCGCTACGACGGTGTGGTCGCCGTGGTCGAGAAGCTGAAGGGGCATCCGCTGTTCGCGCATGTGACCCTGACGAGGTCCGAGAGGTCGCAGATCGCGGCCCTTGTGACCGAAATGCTCGAAGACGGCCAAATCTGAGGTAATCCGGACCGGTTGGCGCCGTCCCGCAAAGGCCCAGAGCCTAGCGGGGCGGCGCCTTCGCGTGGAGCTGTTCACCAAAATCCCCTGGGCCAAACGGCATGTGAGCTTTCACACGCAACTCAGAATTGCCACCCGGCGTCCGGTTACGGCAGAGTCTCACTCCTGTCAGGCCCCGCATACGACACACCTGTACCCCCTGGGGGTGCCCCCAGGCCCTTAAGGCACTGGGGGAGGTACGGCACCACAGCAGCACCACCAACTCCATAGTCGACGTCGTATGCCGCCCGAGCATCACACGGCACTTCCCGCAAGGGAGTTGCCCACCGGGCCCGTGTCTCCCGTGACCCTGCAGTGGGGAGGCCAGCGCCAGGGGCACGATTGCGTCCGCCAGGGTCACCGAAGCGGACGATGCTGGAAGGAAACCGTGTGAGCCGGATTTCGGTCCGGGGATTCGCAGTGGCCTCGGCCACCGCGGTCACCGCCGTCGGAAGCGTCGTCGGAGTTGCCTCGGGCAGCGTCGCGCAGAACAACGACGCCGAGGCGACGGCAGCCGACACCACGCTGCTCGCGGACATACCCACGGGCCAGCAGGCCCAGGTGCAGACCGCGTCCCTGACGCAGCAGGCCGACGCCCAGGCCATCCAGGCCGACGCGAGCGCCAAGAAGGACGCCGAGGCTGCCGCCCGCCAGGCTGCCGCCGACACCGCGGTCGCCAAGAAGGCGGCGGCGGAGAAGGCTGCCAAGGAGGCCAAGGAGCGCGCCGAGGCCAAGGAGAAGGCCAGCCGCAGCGCCGGTGACTTCCCGATCCAGAGCTCGTACTCCGTGGCCGAGATCCAGTCGATGGCCCGCCAGATGGTGCCGAGCGGCCAGTTCCAGTGCTTCAGCAACATCGTGGACCACGAGTCCAGCTGGAACTACCACGCGGTCAACGCCTCTTCCGGCGCCTACGGCCTCTTCCAGGCCCTGCCCGCCTCGAAGTACTCGTCCGTCGGCTCCGACTGGCAGACGAACCCGGCCACCCAGATCAAGTGGGGCCTCAACTACATGAACAGCCGCTACGGCAGCCCGTGCGACGCGTGGTCCTTCTGGTCCGCGAACCACTGGTACTGAGCGGTCACCGAGACTCGTCGTCTCGTCTCTCAACCCCGCACAGCCCCTCCCCGTCCTAGGGGGAGGGGCTGTCGCCCTGTACGGTCGGACGCGAACGACTCCAGGGGGGAGTGGTGGCCAGCACCCGGGGACGCGGGGGAAGAGGACGGATCATGTCGCGAGTGCCAGGGTGGCTCGGCCGACTCGGTGCCGGGCTGACCGAGGTCGGCGAGCGTCTGGACGAGCGCCGCGCAGAGGTGGAGCGGGAGGAGGCCGAGGTCGGCCCGCCGCCCCGCCCGAAGCGGGCCCCGGCAGCCCCGAAGCCCCCGACGGCTCCGGCGCCCGAGGACCAGGCACCGGAGACCCCCCGCGCCGTCGTCGTCCCGGTCCGCCCCGACCCCGCCCAGGCGGTGCCGTGGGGAGTACGTGTCGCCGCCGAGGCCGGCTGGCGGCTGCTGGTGCTCGCGGGCACGGTGTGGGTGCTGATGCGGATCATCAGCGCCGTACAACTCGTCGTCTTCGCCTTCGTCGTCGCCCTGCTCATCACGGCCCTGCTCCAGCCCACGGTGGCCCGCCTCAAGCGCCACGGCGTCCCGCGCGGCCCCGCCACCGCCCTCACCGCGATCCTCGGCTTCGTCGTCCTGGGCCTGATCGGCTGGTTCGTGACCTGGCAGGTCATGGAGAACATCGACAACCTCTCCGACCAGATCCAGAACGGCATCGACGACCTGCGCAACTGGCTCCTGAAGAGCCCCTTCCACGTCACCGACAAGCAGATCAACCAGATCGCCAAGAACCTGCGGGAAGCGGTCGGCGCCAACACCGACCAGATCACCTCGTTCGGCCTGGAGGGAGTCCAGGTCGTCGTCGAGGCCCTGACCGGCATCCTGCTCACCTTCTTCTCGACCCTCTTCCTCCTCTACGACGGCCGGCGCATCTGGGAGTGGAGCCTGAAGCTGGTCCCGGCGGCGGCCCGCCCGGCCGTCGCGGGCGCGGGCCCGCGCGCCTGGCGCACCCTCACCGCCTACGTCCGCGGCACGGTCCTCGTCGCCCTCATCGACGCCACCTTCATCGGCATCGGCATCTACTTCCTCGACGTCCCCATGGCCGTCCCGCTGGCCGTCTTCATCTTCCTGTTCTCGTTCATCCCGCTCGTGGGCGCGGTGGCCTCCGGCGCGCTGGCGGTGGTCGTCGCCCTGGTCACCCAGGGCGTCTTCACCGCGGTCATGACCCTGGTCGTCGTCCTCGCCGTCCAGCAGATCGAGGGCCACATCCTCCAGCCCTTCATCCTCGGCCGCGCGGTCCGCGTCCACCCCCTCGCGGTGGTCCTGACGGTCGCCGCGGGCGGCATGGTGGCGGGCATCGGCGGCGCGGTGGTCGCCGTACCGCTGGTGGCCGTGACGAACACGGTGGTGGGGTACCTGCGGGCGTACTCGACGGGACAACCGGACGCCGGTTCCGATACTTCGGCCCGTCCGGGGGTCCCCCCTCCGGGGGAGTTCGAGGACGAGGCCGTCCGGGCCGAAGGGGGGTCCCGGGGCGCGGCCCCCAGCGACGGCGCCCCGGAACACAGCGCTTGAAAAGCGCTTCCCAATCGATCAAATGAGCCTCGAACAAAGCCAATTGGACGGACTCGCGGCTCAACTTCCGCCAACCGGGGACAGGTCGGAAATCTCCGGACGGAATATGCGCGCGGACTGATACATCTTCCCCCCTCAGCGCTACGCGTCAGGCGTATGTGCGACTCGGCTGGGGCGGGCGAGGGGCGTGATGTCGGGCTACGAGCTGCTGGCGCGGTCTCTGGGTGCCTGTGGGCGGGAGGGGCTGACCGGGCAGTTGCGGGTGACGGGGGTGCCCGGGGGCACCTTCCACCTCCGCAACGGGCTCGTGGTCGCCGTGGAGACGCCGGGCGCGCCCGGGCCGGAGGCGCTGCTGCTGCGGTCCGGACGGGTGAACGGGGAGCAGTGGGCGGCGCTGGTGCGGGAGGCCGGGGGCGCGCGTTGGCCGGTCGCCGGGCTGATCGCACACGGGTACACCGGGGCCGCCCAGCTCCGGGTCGTCTGCGAGATGGCCCTGCACGACGCGGCGTTCGCGGTCGTGGCCGGCCGTGTCGACGGCTGCGAACGCACCGTCGTCGGCTTCGAACCGCCCGCCCCGGTGCCCGTCGGGGAGCCCCCCGCCCGGCTCCTGGAGGAGGCCGACCGCAGGCTCGCCGCCCTCGCCGCGATGCCCCACCCCGTCCACCCGGACCGGGAACGGCCGCTTCCGGTCAGGGGGCTGGACCGTCCCCTCAGCGAACTGCGGAGCGATCTGCTCGCCCACGCCGACGGCCGCCGTACCGCCCGCGACCTCGCCTTCCGCACCGGCCGCGGCGTCTACACCGTCACCGTCGAACTCGCCCGCATGCTCGCCGAGGGTCTCCTGGAGTGCCCCCCGGCCCCCGCGGCCATCCCGGTCCGCACCCCGCCCGAAGGCGTGCGGCACCGCACACCGCCGCCGCCCGCCCCGCCCCCGCCCGAGCCACCCGAACCCGCCGATCTGCCCCGCCGTAGACCGGGCGGCTTCTTCCGCCTCAGGAACGGAACCCCGAGATGAACAGATCCCAAGGAAATTACGGGAGTTGATGGAATGGATCACGAAGCCCTGGCACTGGAGATGCGGGTCCTGCGAGAACAGGTCACCGGCATCACCGACACCGCGGTCGCGGCGGCCGACGGGCTGCTCATCGCGGCCGACACCGCCGACTCGATCGACCCGGAAGGCCTCGCCGCGCTGGCCGCGGCCGGCCTGGGCCTGGCCCGCCGCACCGCCCAGGCGACCGCCCGCGGCACCCTGCGCCAGACGGTGACCTACGGAAGCCATGGCTGTGCCGCCTTCTACGCCGTCGGCGACACAGCCCTGATGGTCGTCCTCGGCGACGAGGGCATGGACGTCGACCGGCTGCATCTGGCGACCCAGCCCGCCCTGGACCGGATCGGTTCGATCCTCATGAACAAGACGGCAGAAGGAGTCTGAAGGGATGGCGACAAAGCGTATGACCCCCGGTTTCTCCGATCAGGTGATGGGCCTGGTCAAGTCCTTGCGTACGGATGCCCCCGACTGCGTCGCCTCGGGCGTCGTCGACATGTCCACCGGCATGCTGCTCTCGTACGAAACCGTCGACAACCACCCGCCGGAGGTCCTGGACCTGCTCGCGGGCGCGACCCTCGACCTGTTCCAGGGCCGCACGGTCGTCATGATCGAGGACGTCTTCAAGGAACGCCGCGGCATGCAGAGCGAGAACCACTTCTTCCAGGAGATCCTCGTCAACAGCGAGAACCTCACCCACCTGTTCGTGCGGATGAACGAGCAGCAGGACGTCGTCGCCGTGGTCGTCTGCCGCAAGTCGGTCAACGTGGGGATGCTGTTCGCGCAGGTGCGGCGGGTGGTGCAGAGCTACGGCCTCTGAGCGGACAGGACGACGGCCCCTCCCCGTCGCAGGGGGAGGGGCCGTCGTGTTCCGGCTACTCCGTGCGCAGGCCGTCCGGGCGCATCAGCCGCAGCAGCGGCGGCAGGCTGAGCAGGGTCACCGCGAGGACGACCCCGGCGCCGATCGCCGTCATCGACAGCACGCTCGCCCAGTCCACGCTCACCGAGACCTCGACCATCTTCAGCAGCACCGCGCCCAGCGTCAGCCCCACCGCGGACGCCAGCAGCAGGCCCAGCGCGATCGGGATCGCGGTCTGCCACAGCACCGAGAGGCTCAGCGTGCGGCGCCGGGTGCCGAAGGCGACCAGGGACGACAGCAGCTTCTTGCGCTCGCGCAGCTGCTCCAGCTGGGAGACCAGCAGGCTCGCGCCGATCAGCAGCAGCACACACGTGGCGCCGACGAACAGGCCGGTGCGGATGGAGCGGAACTGCAGCGACGTCCTGCTGGCCGCCATGGTGTTCACGTCCGCCAGCCGGTCCAGCCGCGCGGCGGCGTTGCGTACGTAGTCGTCGGCGTCCGGCACCGACGGGTTCAGCGAGACATACACCTGCTGGACCATGCCGGCCATCGTGCCCGCGGGCAGCGCGCCCGGGGTGAACAGCAGGCCGCCGCGGGCATAGCCGGTCGGGTCCTCGCGCTCGTCCGCCGCCTTGATGCCGGGGGCCACCTTCCAGGCCACCGTGTGGTGTGTCGAGCCGGTGTAGGCCGGGTCGAAGTACAGGGTGTGGCCCGGTGTGGTGAGCTCCTTGGCCTTGGCGTCGTAGTTGGTGCCCTTGACCACGAAGACGTCACCGTCGTGGCAGGACGACAGCCGGGCCACCTCCCGCAGCTCCGCGCAGGTGCCGGCGGCCACCTCCAGCGTGTTGTCCGCCTCCTTGGCCCGGTCCCCGGCCGAGCCCTGCGAGATGGCGGAGGCGCTGTGCACGCCCTTGGTCGCGGCGAGCTGCCGGGCGGCCTCGGTCAGCGGGACGTCGCCGCGTACGTAGATCTGCATCTGGGCCCGGCTCAGGTCGTTGGTGGTCTCCTTGGTGTAGTCGTGCTCGACACCGGCGAACAGCATCTGCAGCGCGATCGCCCCGGCCACCGCGACCGCGATGCCGTTGACCATCCGGGCCGCCGAGCCGCTGCTCAACTGCAGCCTGCGCACGGCCAGTTGCCAGGACACGGACCCGGCGTCGAGCCGGTTCACCACGGCCTCCACGACCCAGGGGAGCAGCGCGGTGACGCCGACCAGCAGCAGCACGGTGCCGCTGATCACCATCCACTGGTTGAAGTTCCCGTTGCTGCGGCCCTGTCCGACCATCGGGTACAGCAGCGCGAGCCCGCCCAGCGGCAGCAGCAGCCGCCACCACAGCCGGCGGCGCGGCGGCTTCGCCGTGCGGACCACGCCGAGCGGTTCGATGACGACCCCGCGCAGCGCGAACAGCGTGACCAGGACGGCCGCGGTCGGCACGGCGACGGCGACGAGCGCGACGAGCGCGGGCGACGGGTTGAGGTCGCTCGGGAACACACTGATGTCCCGCACCACCAGCACCCCCGCCAACTGCCGCCCGGCCAGGAAGAAGACGGTGCCGAGCACGAGGCCGAGCAGCGCCCCCGCGAGCGCCTCGCCCCCCGCGATCCGGCGCGCCATCCGCCCGTCCGCCCCGACCAGCCTGAGGGCCGCGAGCCGGCGGTCCCGTCGCTCACCGCCGAAGCGCACGGCGGCCGCGATGAACACGCCGACGGGCAGCAGCAGCACCACGAAGATGATCATGACGAGGAGGATGAGGATCGGGTCCAGCTTGTCGGGCGTGTGCACCGGGGAGGGCCCGAAGTAGTCGATCCGCTCGACCGATCCGCTCGACAGATGGTTCTCCAGCCCCGTCGCCCCCGCGTAGTAGGCGAGTTCGGCGGGCCCGATCAGCCCGGGGTGCCCGATGGTGCCGACCACCCGGTACGGGATGCGGTCCCGCAGCATCCGGCCGGAGCCGGAGTCCAACAGCTTCCGCAGCGCGGGCGAGACGACCATCTCGCCCTGGCCCGGGAACTTCCCGACCCCGGGCGGCAGCGGCGCCTTCGCCCCCTCGGGCTCCACCAGCCGCCCGCGTACGTCCTTGCCGCGGAAGGTCGTGTCCGTACCAGCGATGACGAGCGTGTCGTCGGCCTTCGGCAGCACCTTCATGCTGTACGTGAAGTCGTCCCGGTCGGTGCCCCGCTGGTTCCGCGCGGACAGCGCGCTGGGTATCGCCGTGGTCAGCAGCAGCAGCGCGACCCCGAGCCCGACCCCCACGGCCGTCAGCACGGCCCGCGTCCACCCCTCACGCCCGCCGGCGAAGGCGAAGCGCACCCCCATGGCCAGATCCCCGGCCCACCCCCGCAGTCTCATACGACGCGCTCCATGTCCCGGGACTTCCCGTCCCGTACGACGATCTCGCGGTCGGAGTAGGCGGCGACCCGTGCCTCGTGTGTGACGAGCACGACGGCGGCGTTGGTGGACCGGGCCGCGTCCGTGAGCAGCTCCATCACGCGCTCGCCGTTGAGCGAGTCGAGCGCGCCGGTGGGCTCGTCGGCGAACAGCACGCGCGGGTCGGTGACCAGCGCCCGCGCCACCGCGACCCGTTGCCCCTGCCCGCCGGACACCTCACCGGGCCGCTTCTTCTTCAGGTCGTCGACCTCCAGCCGCTCCATCCAGGTCAGCGCGGCCCGCTCGGCCTCCTTGCGGGAGGTCCCGTTCAGCCGGAGCGGAAGCGCGACGTTCTCGACGCAGGTCAGCTCCGGCACCAACTGCCCGAACTGGAACACGAACCCGAACTCGGAGCGCCGTAGCGCACTCCGCTCGGCGTCGCTCATGGTCGCCATCTCGCGCCCGTTGTAGGTGATCGACCCGGAGTCGGGCGTCACGATCCCGGCGAGACAGTGCAGCAGCGTCGACTTGCCGGACCCGGAGGGTCCCATGACGGCGACGACCTCGCCGGGGTGGATGGAGAACCCGGCACCGTCGAGCGCGGTGGTCGGTCCGTACGCCTTACGCAGGTCGTCGGCGACGAGAAGAGAACCGTCAGGAGTCACTTGGCCACCGCCTCGGCGAGCTTGTCGAGGCGCGCGGCGGTGAGCTCCAGCCAGCGCAGGTCGGCCTCGAGATGGAAGAGGGCGTGATCGCAGATGAGTTGATCGGCGAGGTCGCCCTTCCTCTTCCGATCCGTCAGGATGCGCATCATCCGCAGATGCTCGGCACGCTGGGTGTCGAGGATGTCGGCGGCGTTGCGATGCGTCAGCAGAGCCAGAACGACCTTGGTGTACAGGGTCGACTGGAGATACGGCTCCGGCGCCTCGGGCGTCGCGAGCCACCGCTCCACGTCGGTGATCCCGGCGTCGGTGATGGCGTACCGCTTCCGCTCGGGCCCGCCGCCCGCCTCGATGCCGTCGATTTCGACGAGCCCGTTCTTCAGCAGCCGGGACATCGTCGAGTAGACCTGGCCGTAGTGCAACGGCCGATCATGACCGAACTTCTCGTCGAAGGCCCGCTTGAGGTCGTAACCATGACGTGGCCCGGACTCAAGGAGTCCTAGAAGGGTGTGACCGATGGACATGCCAAGGACTGTACATGGGGTGTATACGCGTCGTGTATACGCGGAGTGTGTAGATCATGGCGGTGTGTGTGAGTGTGCAGGTGGGGACCGATTGTCATGGTTCTGCAACAGCGCACGGAGGTGTCGAAGTGGTCTCGCTTCACCTCGCCGGACAACCCTCGACCGCTCCCGACCGTCGGTTCCTTTGGGGCAGGTGCTGATTGTCACGTCCGCAAAAGCCCGGAACGGCGGACCTTTGGCACATCTCCCGGTGTTAGCTTTCTGAGCTGACCTGTGCGGCGAACCTGTGCGACTCATGAGCACACATGAACGAAGCGGAGCGGAACGGACCCATGGGACGAGCGGAAGAGAGACGAGCGCGACAGCGCGGTAGCCGCCGCGCGGCGCCCCCCACGCGCTCGTCGGGTACGGCGGCGCCCACCCGCCCGGCCGGCACCGCGTCGGTCGGCATAGCCGAGCCCGGCCCCATGGAGGGCGGCCGGGCCGCAGCACGCAGGGCCGCACAGGGCAAGGGCGGACGGGGCAAGGCGGGCAAGGGGAAGGACGGCCGGAGCTTCATACGCCGGCTCTTCACCTGGAAGAAGATGGTCGGCGGCTTCTTCGCCATGTGCCTGCTCGGCATGGGCGCCTTCGTCGCGCTGTACATGATGATCGACATTCCCGCGGGCAACGCGGACGCGCAGGTGCAAAGCAACGTCTACAAGTACAGCGACGGCTCGCTGCTGACCCGCGACGGTGACAAGAACCGCGAGATCGTGAGCCTGGACAAGGTTCCGAAGAAGGTCCAGCTGACCTTCGTCGCCGCCGAGAACAAGACCTTCTACAAGGACGCCGGCGTCGACTTCAAGGGCACCGCCCGCGGTCTGATCAACACCCTCTCCGGCAAGGGCACCCAGGGTGGCTCGACGATCACCCAGCAGTACGTCAAGAACTACTACCTCACGGCCGACCAGACCGTCTCGCGCAAGCTGAAGGAACTGGTCATCTCGCTGAAGCTGGACCGCACCAAGACCAAGGACTACATCCTCGCGGGCTACATCAACACCAGCTACTACGGCCGCGGCGCCTACGGCATCCAGGCCGCGGCCCAGGCCTATTACCACGTCGACGCCGACAAGCTCAAGGTCCAGCAGGGCGCCTATCTCGCCGCGCTGCTCCAGGCGCCGAGCCAGTACGACTGGGCCGTCGCCTCCGACACCGGCAGGAAGCTGGTCAAGGCCCGCTGGAACTACGTCCTCGACAACATGGTCGAGGAGGGCTGGCTGGACAAGACCAAGCGGGATGCCATGACCTTCCCGATCCCCAAGGCCCCCAAGGCCGCGCCCGGCATGGGCGGCCAGACCGGCTACCTGGTCGACGCGGCCAACAACCAGCTGGCCAAGCAACTCGTCACGCAGGGCACCGCCGACAACTACAACGACGCCATGACGATGGTGAAGGCCGGTGGCTGGACCATCACCCTCAACATCGACAAGAAGAAGCAGAAGGCGCTGGAGAACGCGGCCAAGTCGCAGCTGACCAGCAAGCTCGACCCGAAGAAGCGCTCGGTGGACGCGGACGTCCAAGCCGGCGCGGTCTCCGTGAACCCGAAGACGGGCGCGGTCGTGGCGCTGTACGGCGGCAAGAGCTACTACGACCACTACCGCTCCAACGCGACCCGCACGGACTACCAGCCGGCGTCGACCTTCAAGCCGGTGATCCTGGCCGCGGCCCTGGACGAGGACGCCCGGACCCAGGCCGGCAAGCCGATCACCGCGAACACGATGTACGACGGCACCAGCAAGCGCCAGGTCGTGGACAACGGCACCAAGGTCGGCTTCGCCCCCGAGAACGAGGACGACCAGAACTACGGCAACATCACCGTCCAGACGGCGATGAACAAGTCCGTCAACTCCGTCTTCGCGCAGATGGGCGTCGACGTCGGGATGGACAAGGTCCTCAAGGTGGGCAGCCAGATGGGCATGGACACCGGCGACCTGAAGGCCGTACCGGCGCAGACCCTCGGCACGATGGGCGCGAGCCCGTGGCAGATGGCCGGCGTCTACGCGACCCTCGACAACCACGGCAAGAAGGTCACCCCGTCCATCATCAAGTCGGTCGAGAACAGCAGGCGCACGGTCAACCTGCCGAACCCGATCGGCGGGCAGGTCATCAACGAAGAGGCCGCCGACTCGGTCACCTCGGTCCTGACCGGCGTGGTCGACGACGGTACGGCCAAGATCTCGGTCCGTGACAACTCCAACCGCGACGGCCGCAAGGTCGCCGGCAAGACGGGTACGTCCGACGAGAACCGCTCGGCGTGGTTCACCGGCTACACGCCCGACCTGGTCACCTCGGTGGGCCTGTTCGGCGAGTCGAAGAAGAGCGGTGCCCAGGTCTCGATGTACAAGGCGGGTGGCCTCCCCCGCGTCAACGGCGGTGGCTTCCCGGCCCAGATCTGGGCGGCGTACACCTTCGGAGTCTCCAAGACGGGCCTCAAGTTCGACCTGAACACCACCCAGGGCGCGGCGGTCCAGCCGACGTACACCCCGACGGTGAGCCAGACCCCGAGCCAGACGCCGTCGCAGACCCCGACGAGCCAGGCCCCGACCACCCAGGCCCCGACGCAGACGCCGACCCAGACGCCCACCCAGACGCCGACGCAGACGCCCACGCAGACCCCGACCCAGACGCCGACGCAGACGCCGACCGGCAGCATAGGCAACCCGCTGAACCCGAACCGACAGCAGTAGCGACCACAAAGAGACAGGGCGCCCGGAAAGCTCCGGGCGCCCTGCTTTCTTTTGGTCCTACGACGCTGGTGTCTTACTCAGCTCGAACCAGACGACCTTCCCGGTACTCAGCCGAGTCGCCCCCCACCGCCTGGCCAACCGGTTGACGAGGTACAGGCCGCGCCCGCCCTCGTCCGTGGCCCGAGCCTGCCGAAGCCGCGGCAACTGCGGCACATCGTCACCGACCTCGCACCGCAGCACATCGGTCCGCAGCAACCGCAGGGTCACCGGCCGAGACGCGTACCGCACCGCGTTGGTGACCACCTCGCTCACCAACAGCTCCACGGAATCGCTCAGTTCCTCCAGCCCCCACCGATCCAACGCCCGCCGGGCAAGCCGCCGCGCACGCCCCGGCGCCGCGTCCTCCGGCTCCAGGAACCAGTACGCGACATCACTCGGGGCGATCCCGTCGAACCGAGCCGCGAGCAACGCGATGTCGTCGTCCCGGTCCCCGGGACCGAGCATGTCCAGCACCTCGTCGCACAGCGCCTCCAGCGGCGGCGGATGATCCGGCCCCGTCAACTGGGCGGTGGCGGCGAGCTTCTCCCGCAGCTGCTCTATGCCGGTCCACACGTCCCGCAGCCGGGACTCGACCAGCCCGTCGGTGTACAGCAGCAACGTGGCCCCGGCGGGCGCGTCGAGCTCCACCGCCTCGAAGTCGACGCCACCGACCCCGATCGGCGCCCCGGGCGGCACCCGGAGCACCTCGGCCCGCCCGCCCAGGTGCAGCAGCACCGGCGGCGGATGCCCCGCGTTGGCGATGGTGATCCGGTGCGAGACCGGGTCGTAGACGGCGTACAGGCACGTGGCCATCCGGTCCGTCCCGAGCCGCTGCGCCTGCTCGTCGAGATGGTGCAGCACCTCCTGCGGCGGCAGATCAAGACCCGCGAGCGTCTGCGCGGTGGTCCGCAGCTGGCCCATGATCGCGGCCGACGTCATCGAATGCCCCATGACGTCACCCACGACCAGCGCGACCCGGCTGCCCGGCAGCGGAATCGCGTCGTACCAGTCGCCGCCCACCCGCGCGGTCTCCGCGGCCGGCAGATAGCGCGAGGCGAGCCGCACACCCGTGGGCCGCGGCAGGTGCTCCGGCAGCATGGTGCGCTGCAACTCGTCGGCGATGTACGCCTCACGCCCGTACAGCACCGCCTTGTCGATGCCCAGTGCGCTGTGTGTGGCGAGCTGCGCGGCGACCAGGAGGTCGTCGGGCTCGAACGCCAGGCGCTCAGGACGTCGTAGGAACAGAGCGGCACCGATCACCCGCCGGCGCCCGCGCAGCGGGGCGAGAATCGCCCGCTGACCGGCCGGCACCAGCAACTCCCCGCCCTCGCCCAGAAGTTCGGGCAGGGCGGCATGGGCCGCCGGCGCGTCCGTGAAGACCGGGCGGACACCGCGCAGCACCTCCGCGAGTGCGCTGCCCGGCCGTACCTCGCACAGCTCCGCGCCGAGCGAGTCGAGCTCGGACAGCTCGGCCGGCTCCGGCTGGAGCGCGGGCGAGAAGCCGGCGCCCTCGCTGTCCCGCTCGGCCGGGATGCGGTCGGTGCGCCGCAGGCGCAGCAGCAGCGGGCCCGTGGGCCGCTCGTCGCCGACCGGCAGCGGGTCGCGCAGATAGACCAGGATCGCGTCCGAGAAGGTCGGCACGGTGGCCCGGCACAGCCCCATGACGATCTCGTCGAGGTCGATGCCGCGCGCGATGCGCCGGGTGGCGGCACCGACGAACCGCAGCCGGTCCCCGTCCCGTCGCATGGGCGTGGGCTGTCCGGGCGCGTGCCCCTGTCCCTTGCGGCGCTCCTGACCCTCGCCGCCGCCCTGTGGCCCGTCCCGCTCGGCCCCCGGCTGCGCCGGTATGGCCTCGGGCGCGGGCCGCGGACGGGGCGTGTCGGGCGTTACGGCTTCTACGGCGGCGGGCTGGGAGTGCTCCGGGCCCGTGCCCGTGGTGTCGGGAGGCGAGGCCGGCTCCTTTCCCTTGCCGCACGGTGCGGCGGTCCCCGGCGTCGAGGGTGTCTCTCCGGTGCGCGCCTGTGCGGGTAAGGCCGCCGTGGGAGTGTCGGGCACCTGCGTCGGGGTGTGCAGGAGTGCCCCGCGGGGGTCCGCAGGGTCGGCGCCCGGGCGCTCGAAGGAGATGGGGTGCTCCGTCACGCGTGTCGAATCCGTCCGTCCGGGGCTGCGCGTCGTACGCGCAGGTGGTCCCGCAGGAATCCCGATACCCGGAATACGTGTCCCCGGAACGGAATTCCCGCGTGGTCAGAGGCTGTTCCTGTGCCGGAAACGAACCGTCCACGGCTCGCTCCGGTGTTGCCCTCGTACCCCTCGCTCACGTCCTGCCGCCCCTCGGTGACGTTCGGTCAAGCCCAGCGCATGCTCCGGGAGTTGCCGCCCTGCGCCCTTGCGGAGGACGATCCTACGGTTGTGGACCGGGGGCGCATCAAGGGTCTCATGAGGACAGATGCGCGGGCGTACGGTCCCAGTCCTCCGGCAAAGAAGGTACAGCCCAGGACGGATCCGGGCGCCATTGCTGCCAGTCGTCGCTGAACGGAGGGCCCCAGGCGCGGATCACCTCTACTGCGGAACGTCCTGCTTCGCGCACCTGTGCGGCGAGTTGATCGTTCATCAACCCGTCCGTCCGGGCCTGTGCGAACTCGTCCTCGTCGCGCCAGTGCCAACTGCGGTCCGGGTGCACGGAGATGTCCAGGAAGTGGTCCTCGGAGTCCACCCCGCCGTGCCAACGGGTCAGCGGGGTCTCCAGGTTCACGTACCAGTTCTTGAACCGCCAGCCCGGCTCCCAGAACAGCCACACCGACCAGGGCTCACCGGGCCGGGCCAGCTTCAGCACGCCCGTGCCGAACCATCGGTCGCGCTGGACGGTCCGCGGCTTGGTGTACCGCGACTCCAGTGGCTCGACGTGCACGGGCGTGCCGTCGGCGAGGACCGGCTTCACACACTCGGTGCCGGGCGCGAGCCACACGGCGAGCACGTCGGCGTCGTCACGGACGACCGTGACGGGGCGGGCGATGTGGAAGCGCTCACCGGCGTTCTCCCGGTACCGCCACAGGATCTGGGCTCCGGGCGCCCAGAAGCCCGCCGCCGTACCCGCCGCCGCGTCCGCTCTCACCGCTCCGCCCTCTGCCATGCACAGATATTAGGTGCCATGGGCATACGACGCTGCGGCACGCGTCACGGTTCTCGCCCCGGCGAGACCTGGTCGACGAATGGTTACGGCCGCGTCATCCGCAGGACATCCAGCGCCTCGTCGAGCTGCTGCATCGTGAGGTCGCCGCGCTCCACATACCCGTTCTCCAGGACGACCTGGCGGATCGTCTTCCGCTCGGCCAGCGCCTTCTTGGCGACCTTGGCGGCCTCCTCGTAGCCGATGTACCTGTTCAGCGGGGTGACCACGGACGGCGACGACTCGGCGTACTCCCGCGCCCGCTCCCGGTTGGCCGTGATCCCCTCGACGGTCCGGTCGGCGAGCAGCCGCGAGACGTTGGCCAGCAGCCGGATCGACTCCAGTACGTTCTTCGCGATCACCGGCAGCATGACGTTGAGCTCGAAGTTGCCGGCCGCCCCGGCGGTGGCGACGGTCGCGTCGTTTCCGGTGACCTGGGCGGCGACCATGAGCACGGCCTCCGGGATCACCGGGTTGACCTTGCCGGGCATGATCGACGAACCGGGCTGCAGATCGGGCAGGTTGATCTCCGCGAGGCCGGTCCGCGGCCCGGAGGACATCCACCGCAGGTCGTTCGCGATCTTCGTCAGTCCCACGGCGATGGTCCGCAGCTGCCCGCTGGTCTCGACGATGCCGTCCCGCGCGCCCTGCGCCTCGAAGTGGTCGCGGGCCTCGGTCAGCGACAGCCCGGTGACGCGGGCCACCTCCTCGATGACGGCGGCGGAGAAACCGGGCGGGGTGTTGATGCCGGTGCCCACGGCGGTACCGCCCAGGGGCAGTTCGGCGAGGCGGGGGAGCGAGGCGTACAACCGCTCGACGCCGTACCGGATCTGGGCCGCGTATCCGCCGAACTCCTGCCCCAGGGTCACGGGCGTCGCGTCCATCAGATGCGTCCGCCCGGACTTCACCACGTCCGCGAACTCCTCGGACTTGCGGGTGAGCGAGTCGGCCAGGTGCTCCAGGGCCGGGATCAGTTCCCGGGTGACGGCGCCGGTGGCGGCGATGTGGATGGACGAAGGGAAGACGTCGTTGGACGACTGGGACGCGTTCACATGGTCGTTCGGGTGTACGTCCTTCCCCAGCCGCTCGGTCGCCAGCGTGGCGATGACCTCGTTGGTGTTCATGTTGGACGAGGTACCGGAACCGGTCTGGAAGACGTCGATCGGGAAGTGCTCGTCCCAGTCCCCGCGCGCGACCTCCGCGGCCGCCTCCTGCACCGCCTCCGCGATGTCCTTGTCGAGCACCCCGAGCCGCGCGTTCACCTTCGCCGCCGCGCCCTTGATCCGCGCGAGCGCCTCGATGTGGGCGCGCTCGATGCGCTGGCCGGAGATGGGGAAGTTCTCGACGGCACGCTGGGTCTGGGCCCGCCACTTGGCGTCCGCGGGAACCCTTACCTCGCCCATGGAGTCGTGCTCGATCCGGTAATCGCTCATGTCTCGTACAGCGATCGGAAGGGTGGGGATGTTCCGGACTCTGGGCCATCCGTGGACTGTGACTCAGGTCTCACCGCGGCCGTGCAGCAGATGGCACGCCTTCCCCGTCGAGGAGGGGTGACAGGAAGGGGGGAGCGTGTGGAGACGGACTTCCACGGTTTCGTCGCC